>JACCQS010000264.1 GCA_013814015.1 Geodermatophilaceae bacterium
GGGTAGCGGTGTCCGATCTGCACCCGGAGCGACCCGTCGGCGATCCAGCCGAAGATCTCATCGCTACGCGAGGTGAGTTCGTCCCGATCGCGGGTGTAGTGCACGAGTGAGGGCCTAGTCAGGAACAGGCCACCCGAACTGTTGAGCCGCTGCGGGTCGATCGACGGCACGGGCCCACTGGCGGCGCCGAACAGCGCCATCGTCCCGCGGATCCGCAGTGCGGCCAGCCCGTCGTCGAAGGTCGACGCACCAACCCCGTCGTACACTGCGGCGACTCCCACTCCCCGGGTGACTTCCTTTGCCGCGCCGGGCATCTCGTCGTAACCGACGACCATATCCGCTCCCGCAGCGCTGGCCAGGACCGCCTTCTCTTTGGTCGAGGTGGTCGCCAGTACGTGTCCGCCGCGGAGCTTGACGATCTGGATCAACAGCTGCCCGACACCTCCCGCCCCGGCATGGACGACGACCCAATCCCCGTCCTGAACCGGGTACGTCGAGGTGGCCAGATAGTGCGCGGTCAGCCCTTGCAGCATCGCGGCAGCGGCCAGCTCGCCCTCGACGCCGTCGGGGACGGGTACGGCCTCGGTCGCGGGGATCGCGACCGTCTCGGCGTAGCTGCCCAGGCAGTTCTTCCACGCCACCCGGTCACCGACCGAGAAACCGTCGACGCCGTCGCCGATCGCCCGTACGGTCCCGGCGCCCTCCTGCCCCAGGATGAACGGTGTGTCGATCGGGTAGCTGCCCGAACGCTGATAGGTGTCAATGTAGTTCAGGCCGGCCGCCGCGATGGCAACGACGAGCTGTCCGTCGCCAACCTCAGGTGTCGGAGCGTCGATGAGTTTCAGGACCTCGGGCCCACCGTGTTCGGTCACCTGGATCGCTCGCATCTTAGACATAGTCTTTCAGGTCGCGCTGTGGTATCACCAGCGGTATCATTGCGACTATGGCGATGACGGTGCGTTTCGACGAGGCCGAGACGGCGGCGCTACGCAAGCGCGCTGCGGTCGAAGGACGCTCCATGCAGGAGGTCACCCGGGCTGGCGTTCGCGAATACATCGAACGGCACAGCCGAGACGAGCTGCTCGACAAGGTCCTTGATGAAGAGCTGCCGCGCTACGCCGAGGCACTCGACCGCCTGGGTCGGTGATCTACCTCCAGCTTGACGACCTGCTCAAGATTGCCGAACGCACCATCGGCACCGCGGTGGTGCGGGACTCCGGCTTACTCGAGTCGGCGCTCGTACGCCCGCAGGCCAGTTACTTCGGTGTCGATCCGTACCCGACCCTGGAGGAGAAAGCCGCCGCCCTGCTGCATTCACTGGTCGGAAACCACGCGTTGATCGACGGGAACAAGCGCCTCGGTCTGGCAGCCATGATCGCGTTTCTCGGCATGAACGGTCGACGGCTCACCATGACCAACGACGAGGCCTACGACTTCGTGATGGCAGTCGCCACCCGCGAGCTGGATGAGGCAACAGCCATCGCGGACATTCTGCGCCCGGCCACCGAGCCACGCTGACCGCCAGCTCTCACTCGAGGGTGCGACCGGCCCAGGTCCAGGCGTAGCCGGTGTCCTCACAGGCGATCGCGGGCAGGCAGAGGTCCAGCGGACGGAACGTGTCGATCATGACCGCCAACTCGTCGAAGTAGTCCACTCCGATGGCTCCCTCCGGGGACCCAGGCTGTGGGCCGTGCGTAAAGCCGCTGGGATGCAGCGAGATCGAGCCCTGCCCTACCCCGGAACCCTTGCGCGCCTCGTAGTCCCCGCCGGCGTAGAACATCACCTCGTCGGAATCAACGTTGGCATGGTTGTAGGGCACGGGGATCGACTCCGGGTGGTAGTCGACCTTGCGTGGCACGAACGAGCAGATCACGAAGTTCGGCCCCTCGAAGGTTTGGTGAACCGTCGGTGGCTGGTGGACTCGGCCGGTGATCGGCTCGAAGTCGGCGATGTTGAAGGCGTACGGATAGAGGCTCCCATCCCAGCCGACCACATCGAAGGGGTGCTGGGCGTAGGTGAACTTGGTCCAACCGACACCGCCGTTGTGGTCGGAGGACCGGTGCTGGACAAGCACTTCCACGTCCTGACCGGTGGCGGTGAACGGCTCGGTCGGAGCTCGCAGATCCCGCTCGCAGTACGGTGCGTTCTCGAGGAACTGACCCCGTGCGGACAGGTAGCGCTTCGGCGGGCCGATGTGTCCGGTTGCCTCAGTGCTCAGGGTCCGCAGCGGGTCCGAGCCAGTCGGCACGATGCGGTACGTCGTGGAGGTCGGGATAACGACGTAGTCACCGGCACCGATGTCGAAGGCGCCCAGAACGGACTCGAACCGCGCCGTACCACTCTCCACGTACACGCATTCGTCACCGATTGCATTGCGGTACAACGGAGACGGACTGTCCGCGATCGCGTAGGAGATGCGGCAGTCGGCGTTGGCCAGGAGATGCTGACGACCGGTGATCGCGTCCGAACCCGGTGCGTCGAGCTTGTGCGTGACGAAATGCCTGGGCTTGAGCGGATAGTTGGACTGCCGCGTCCATTGTGGACCGTCGAAGGGTTCGCTGTTCACGATCGCGGTCGGCAGGTGCTCGTGATAGAGCAGTGCGGAGTCAGCCGAGAACCCTTCGACGCCCATCAACTCCTCGGCGTACAGCGTTCCGTCGGGCTGGCGGAACTGGGTGTGCCGCTTGCGCGGGATGGCTCCGACCTGGCGGTAGTACGGCATGAGCGCGAACCTTTCCGGAGGCGATCGTTGCGGCGAAAGCGAGCTGTCCGGTAATCGGACACAAGTGTCCGCTCGCCAAGGTTCAGCGTGCGCTAGCGTTCCGGGCCGTGTCAACACCTGAGTCCGTGCCGACTGCGGCGATGTCCGACCGATCGGCCGCTGGCCCGTCCCTGACCGGCGGCCTGTTCGGTGCCATGGTCGACGATGCCGCCCTCTTTCCGCCCGGCAATGCGGCGATGCCCGACGCGCTGGCAGCGCATCCGCACCACTTGGCCGGCACCTACGGCTTCCTGGTCGGGCGCTTCCTGTGCCCTGCCTCCCGCGTACCGGAACTAGCTCAGGCGTGGTCCCGTCCAGCTCCGCTATCCGTCGGTGTCATCGCCGACACCGGCTTGGACGGGTTGAACGATGCGATCATCCAGATCCTGACCGATCCGCAGCTGGAACTCGGTGCGGTGGAGATCATGCTCCCGCGCGGATCAGGGGTGGATGCCCTCGGGGACATCCTCGCAGCGCTGCCTGGCGTCACCGGGTATGTCGAGCTTCCGCGCGGGCAAGACTTCTCGGCCGAGTTGGACGCGATCGCCGTCGCGGGTCGCGAGGCCAAGTTCCGGACCGGCGGAACCGCATTTGGCGCGGTACCGACGCCGGAGGAGCTCGCTGACTTCATCACCGCATGTGTGGCGCGCCGGGTCCCGTTCAAGTGCACCGCGGGGTTGCACCACGCGATCTGCGGGACCGAGGACGAGGCCGGCAACACCCAGCACGGCTTCCTCAACGTCCTGCTGGCCACCCAGGCCGCCGTACTGGGCGAGGGTGACGAGGAGATCCTCGGCTGGCTGCGCGAGGGCAGCCCGGAGGTGATCGTGCACGCCCTGCGCGCCATGCACGAGCACGACGCACGCCGGGTACGCACCAGCTTCGTCGGGTTCGGCTCCTGCTCGGTGTCCGAGCCGGTCGCCGAGCTGACCGGGCTGGGGCTTCTCTAGATGCCCAGGACGACGACATGGGTCACGGTGCCCGAGGCCAGCGACTTCCCGATCACGAACCTCCCGTACGGCATCTGCTGCGTGAAGGAGGCATGCCGTACCGATGGGGATGGCGGCCGACGCCGGATCGGAGTGGCCATCGGGGACCAGATCCTCGACCTCAGCGCAGTGGCGGCTCGCGGCCTGATCGACGAGCCCTCCCAGATGCTGCGCGCCGAGTCCCTGAACGAGTTCCTGGCCAGCGGCAGGTCGGAGTGGGACCGGGTCCGTACAAGGATCACCGAGCTGCTCTCCGAGAACTCCTACCGGGGCGCGGTCGAGAAGATGCTGATCGCCCAGAGCGACGCCGAACTGTGCCTGCCCTTCGAGGTCGCCGACTACGTGGACTTCTACGCCTCGATCGACCATGCCAGCAACGTCGGCGCACTGTTCCGTCCCGACTCCCCGGCGCTGCCGCCCAACTGGCGGCACCTGCCGATCGGCTATCACGGCCGGGCCGGAACCGTGGTCGTGTCCGGCAGCGAGGTCGTACGCCCGAGTGGTCAGCGCAAGCCGCCTGAAGCCGAGGCGCCCACGTACGGACCCTCGCAGCGCCTGGATATCGAGGCCGAGGTCGGGTTCGTGGTGGGAACGCCGTCCGTACGCGGAACCCAGGTCGGAATCGGGGACGTGGCTGAGCACGTCTTCGGAGTCGTGCTGGTCAACGACTGGTCAGCACGTGACATCCAAGCGTGGGAGTACGTACCGCTCGGACCGTTCCTGGGCAAGTCCTTCGCGACGACGATCTCGCCGTGGGTGGTGCCGTTGGCCGCGCTGAAGGCCGCCCGGGTCGCCGGGCCGGCGCAGGACCCGCAGCCATTGCCCTACCTCCGCCGGGCCGAGGACTGGGGTCTGGACCTGGACATCGAGGTGGAATGCAACGGGACGGTCGTCTCCCGTCCGCCGTTTCGCTCGATGTACTGGACCGCAGACCAACAGCTGGCGCATCTGACCGTGAACGGCGCGAGCCTGCGGACCGGGGACTTGTTCGCCTCGGGAACGGTCTCCGGGCCGGATCCCGGTCAGCGGGGGTCGTTCCTGGAGCTGTCCTGGTCAGGGCGTGACCCGATCACACTCGACGACGGCAGTACGCGGACCTTCCTCGAGGATGGCGACACGGTCACCCTCCGGGCCAGCGCGCCCGGTCTGGACGGCACCCGGATCGGCTTCGGTGCATGCACCGGCACGGTCCGTCCCGCCGTGACCGACTGACGGACCCTTTTCTGCCGTTATCGCGATAACCGCGCGAATGGCGGCGCCAGATGGACCGATTTCGCGATAAGGGCGGTGACCGGGTCGGGCGAACCCTCGGTCAAGACAGGGCAGCGCGGATCTCGTCGGCGGCGCGTATGACTCGCTCTCCTACCTCGTCCACGGCGAGCTCACCAAGCGTGATCACCCCGACGCTGGCCCGTAGGTCACTCACGCCGGTGACCGGGGCGGCGATCCCGTGCGCCCCGGGCTGCAACTCGCCGCTGGTGGCCTGATACCCCGGCTCGGTCGCAGCGCCGAGGGCCAGGATCGCCAACCCGGCTGCGCCGCGGTCGAGCGGATGACGGGAGCCGACCCGGTACGCGACGTGGTAGTCGGTCCAGGACGGTTCGATCACAGCCACCGCCAATGCTTCTTCGCCATCGGCGATGGTCAGATGCGCAGTTGCGCCGACGTCCTCGGCGAGCCGGCGCAACGGTCCGGCCGCCGCATCGCGCAAGAGCGGATGGAGGCGCTGGGCGAGATGCAGGACTCCCAGGCCCAGCCGCCAGCGGCCGTCGGCATCTCGGTGCACCATGCCCTGGCGGGCCAGCGCGGTGATCAACCGGTAAACGACCGGCCGATGAGTCTGCAAGGCGTCGGCCAGCGCGGTTACGGTCATCGGGGATGGCGCGTCGGCGAGTAGCCGAAGCAGGCGCAGGCCCCGCTCCAGGGATTGCGAGGTCTCGGCGCCCACGGAGGCGAGACTAGTGATCGGGGCT
>JACCQS010000269.1 GCA_013814015.1 Geodermatophilaceae bacterium
GCTCAGAACCTATGCGGGAACGGCGTGTTGCTCCTGCGCGGGTCTCGGAAACGCCCACGGATGAGTCAGGAGAGCCCGAAAACGGGACGTTATGCGCATAACGTGCGTAGGGCGGGCCTAGGCGGCTACCGGCTCGTGTTCGGTGGCGTCGGTTGCCCGCCCAGCTTCCTGCGACGACTCCAGCGCCAGCTCCAGCACCTCGCGGACGTCGGCCACCAGGTGCACTGTCAGCGCGGTCCGCACTGACTCCGGGACATCCTCGAGGTCGGGCTCGTTGCGCTGGGGCAGGATCACTGTGCTGATCCCGGCCCGATGGGCGGCCAGCAGCTTCTGCTTGACCCCGCCGATCGGCAGCACCCGTCCGGTCAGCGACACCTCGCCGGTCATCGCCACATCCGAGCGCACCGGACGGCCGGACAACAGGGAGGCCAACGCGGTCGTCATCGTGACACCGGCGCTGGGGCCGTCCTTGGGTACGGCGCCCGCGGGTACGTGCAGGTGGATTCCACGTTCGGACAGGGCATCGACATCGAGGCCGAGGTCCTTGCCGTGCGAGCGCAGGTAGGACAGCGCGATCTGCGCCGACTCCTTCATGACATCGCCCAGCTGACCGGTCAGGGTGAGCCCACTGGCACCGGTCTCCTTGGCGGCCAACGACGCCTCGATGAACAGTACGTCGCCACCGGCGCCGGTGACGGCCAGACCCGTTGCCACACCCGGAACTTCGGTACGTTCGGCTGATTCCGGGGTGTGCTTCGGGCCGCTCAGGTAGCGCTTGAGTTGCGGCAGGTCGACCGCGACCGGCAGCAGGTCCTCGTCGAGAGCCACCTCAGCAGTGACCTTGCGCAGGACACGAGCCAGGCTGCGCTCGAGCTGCCGTACGCCGGCCTCCCGGGTGTACTCCCCGGCCAGCTGGTGCAGCGCCGCGTCGCTGATCTGGACGTCGTCCCCGGTCAGACCCGCCAGTTCGATCTGCTTGGGCAGCAGGTGCTTGCGGGCGATCGTGACCTTCTCGTCCTCGGTGTACCCATCGAGGGAGACCAGCTCCATCCGGTCCAGCAACGGGCCGGGAACGGACTCCAGCACGTTGGCGGTGGCCAGGAACACCACGTCGGACAGGTCCAGGTCGACCTCGAGGTAGTGATCGCGGAACGTGTGGTTCTGCGCCGGGTCCAGCACCTCGAGCAGGGCCGCGGTGGGGTCACCGCGGTAGTCCGAGCCGACCTTGTCGATCTCGTCCAGCAGCACGACGGGGTTCATCGAGCCGGCCTCCTTGATCGCCCGGACGATGCGCCCCGGCAGGGCGCCGACGTAGGTTCGCCGGTGCCCGCGGATCTCGGCCTCGTCCCGGATGCCGCCAAGGGCAACCCGAACGAAGTTGCGGCCCATTGCCCGGGCCACTGATTCGCCGAGCGAGGTCTTGCCGACCCCGGGCGGTCCGACGAGGGCTAGGACGGCTCCGCTGCGGCGGCCGCCGACCACACCCAGGCCGCGATCGGCGCGGCGCCGGCGTACGGCGAGGTACTCCGTGATCCGCTCCTTCACCTCGTCCAGACCGGCGTGATCCTCGTCCAGGATCGCTCGCGCCTCGGCGACGTCGTACGAGTCGTCCGTGGTTGTGTTCCATGGGAGTTCAAGGACGGTATCCAGCCAGGTACGGATCCAGCCGACCTCGGGGGACTGCTCGGACGTACGTTCCAGTTTGTCCACTTCGGACAGTGCTGCTGTGCGCACATACTCGGGAAGGTCAGCGGCTTCCACCTTCTGGCGGTAGTCGGCCTCCTCGGTCGCGGGCTTGCCGTCCAATTCGGACAGCTCCTTGCGTACGGCGGCCAGTTGCTGGCGGAGCAGGAACTCCCGCTGCTGGCGGTCCATCCCCTCCTTGACGTCCTTGCGGATCGACTCGGCGACGTCCTGTTCGGCCAGCTCCTTGCGCGCCCACTCCAGCAGCTTCTCCAGCCGAATGTTCAGGTCGGCGGTCTCCAGCAGCCAGAGCTTCTGCTCGTCGCTGAGGTACGGGGCATAACCGGCCAGGTCGGCCAGAGCCTCCGGGTCGGTCATCTGCTTGACCGAGTCGATGACCTGCCAGGCGCCACGCTGCTGCAGGATCGTGGTGACCAGGTCGCGGTAGTCGCGGGCGAGCCGGGTCGTGTCCTCGTCGATGGTCGGGGCGTCCTGCACCTCGACCTGCACCCACAGAGCCGTGCCGGGGCCGGTGGTACCGGTGCCGATCCGGACCCGCCGGGTACCCCGTACGACCGCTGCTGTGCCGCCCCCGGGGAGCCGGCCGATCTGCTCGATCACCCCGAGCGTGCCGACGCCGGCGTACTTGCCGTTCAGGCGCGGGACGAGGACAACGCGGGCCTTGCCCTCGCTGTCGCTGCCGCCGTCGGCTGGATCAGAGACCGTGTCGTCATTAGCTTCCGCGGTCGTACCCGAGTCGAGCGCGGCGTTGGCTGCCTCAATGGCCGCGCGCGCCTCGGCGTCACCATCGCTGCCCAGCTGGATGGGTAGGACCATGCCGGGCAGGACGACGGCATCGTCGAGGGGCAGAAGGGGAAGAGCCAGTTGTCCGGCCATCCTGGGCCACCTTTCGCAAAATTGAGTCTGTTCCACTCAACCGAGGCGGCGGGCCGGGTGTTCCGGTGGGTTGTTCGCCCACAGCGATCGTCCCGATCGGCACCCTGCTTGAAAGCCGAGGGTGGTGAGGTCGAGGAGGTGGCTCCTTGGTCAAAGCCGTCCTGACCCGTCGGAGATGACCTCGGGGGAGCCGATCCGCGTGGCCAGCCGTCGAAGCCAGGACAAGTATCCCCCGCCGCAACTGAAAGGGAGTTCCTACCGATGGACCAGAATGCGCCGATGCGCCGCAGGTGGATTGGCCTGGCGATCGCGCTGGTCATTGGCTTGACCATCGGCTTGATCGCCGGTGCCGGCGGTATCTGGCTGGTTACCAGAGATAACGGCGTGTTGGCCGGATCGATCTTGCCGTCGTCCCTGCGCGACGTCGAGAAGCTGGAGGGCACCCCTCTCACGGTGAATCTGCCCAGGGGTGTGCTCGAGTTCATCGTCGCCGACCCGGTCGATGA
>JACCQS010000305.1 GCA_013814015.1 Geodermatophilaceae bacterium
GCGTGCGGTGACGCGACACCAGACCCCTAGTGATTGGACAGCAGAACGGAGCCCTGTTCGGCTCCGTGACGCGACCGTAACCAACCCGGGTACGGGATGCAAACCCCACACACCGGATATTTATCACACCCAGAACTGATACTGACGCCGATTCTCAAGCTCCGCTCACTTGAGGGCTTCGTCGGCGTCGAGCTGTTGCACCTGGTCGCAACGCCCGGCGCGCGGGCACCACCAGCTGGTCGAGATCGGAATACCCGGCCAGGATGGAGGTACGGCAGCGCGGTGCCGTACTGCTCGAGCTCGCGAAGTACGGACGAATCTGGTCGCCGCTGAATCACGATCGCGGCAACCAGCCAGCGCGGCGCAAGCCGCCTCCACGCGGTCCCAGTTCACGCTGCCAGCTTCCTGCCCGCAAGACCTGCGCGCACACCGGATAAACGAGAACACCCGGTCGTCGGTGAGTCGAGGTGGCCAGCTCAGCGGCCGGGGTTGCTAGCGTCGTCGCCGATATGCCTCCGAAGAAGAGCGGACGTGCCGCACGGCCCGCTGCGGCGAATCGTGCGACGCGCCCTCGCAGCGCGCCGCCGAAGCCGACTCGGACGACCAAGCCGCGGGGATCGACCCAGCAGACGAAGCAGACGAAGGCAGCAAAGCAGACGAAGGTGACGAAGAACGTCGCCGACCGCCGCCCCACGCGCCGCGAACCGGCCGGCGAGGTAGTGCTGGGCAGCGTTCCGAACGTCAGCCGGTTGGTGGGCGGTCTCGGCATCGTCGCTGGCCTGTTGCTCGCGGTCGCCGTGGTGCTGCCCTATCTCGCCGTCGCGGAAGAGCGTGTCGTTCTGGGCGGTTCCCTGATCTCGACGCTCGTGTCCTGGATCTGGCCGTTGTTCGTCGTCGTGGCCGGCCTCAGCGTGGTGCTCGGCCGTTATCCCCGGCTGGGGCTGGCCGCGCTGGGCGTCGCCGGAACCGTGTCGGCAGCAGAGTTGATCGGCGAGCTGTACTGGGCGAGTCAGCCTGCGGCGCGGGGCAGGTTCGAGATCATCGCCGGACGGCGGCTGCTCACCAGCGAGGTCGAACCGCTGACCGGGTGGTACGTGGGCGTGGCCGGACTGACCGTGCTGGTCGCAGTCGGCATCGCGGTCGGCTGGTGGTGGTCACGGGTGGTGATGGATGACAGCGAGAGCCTGGACCCCGGCCGGCCGGCACTCGGGGGCCTGGCGGCTATCAGCGGCGTGGCTGCCGTTCTGGCCCTGGGGGCGACCCTGGTGCAGATCCCGGATCAGGTGATCATCACTCAGCAACCGATCGCCGGCCAGTTGCGTCCGGTGGAGACACGGATCCCGGTCGAGGGCGCATTGGGGCTCTTCGATCGGCCCGGTCTGGCGTTGACGTCCGGACTGCTGCTGGCCGGCGTGCTGGTCCTGTTCTCGGTCTTTGCCACGACCTTGCGGCCGCGACTGGCAGTTGTCGGTGGGTTGGCTGCATTCACCGGGTACATCGTCGCGCTCGCTGCGCGCGCGCTGGTCGAGGCCGGGCAATCGCAAGACATCGAGCCAACGATAGGCGGCTGGGGGCTGCTCGTGGTCGGGCTGGCCTATGCCGGTCTCACCGTTGCGGCGTTGCTGTGGGTGCCGCCGGTCAGACCGATCACCCGCGGGCTTCCGATGCAGCCGGCCACCCGTCGAGCGCTGAAAAGTGGTTAACCTCCCAAGCATGACCGAACGGATCCGGGTCGTGGTCGCCAAGCCCGGCCTCGACGGGCACGACCGTGGAGCCAAGGTGGTGGCGCGGGCTCTGCGCGATGCCGGCATGGAGGTCATCTACACCGGGCTGCATCAGACGCCGGAGCAGATCGTCGAGACGGTCATCCAGGAGGACGCCGACGCGGTCGGTCTGTCCGTGCTGTCCGGCGCCCACATGACGCTGTTTCGTCGGCTCACCGAGTTGCTGCGTGAGCGCGAGATCGACGATGTCCTGGTCTTCGGCGGCGGGATCGTCCCGGACGATGACATCCCAGAACTCGAGGAACTCGGCGTGGCCAAGATCTTCACCCCTGGTGCGACGACCACCGACATCGTGGACTGGGTACGTGCGAATGTCGGCGCGCCCTCCGTCTAGGCGAGACTTCGCGGCCACGGGACCGCGCCGGAGCGTCTGACCCCGAGGCCTGTTGTGCCGGGGCTTCGCTATCGTCGCCGGTCGTGGACCTCTACGAGTACCAAGCCCGTGACGTCTTTGCCTCGTACGGCGTTCCGGTATTGGCCGGTGGGGTGGCAACAACGCCCGAACAGGCTCGCGACATCGCAGTCGATATCGGTGGCCAGGTGGTGGTGAAGGCGCAGGTCAAGACCGGTGGCCGGGGGAAGGCCGGCGGGGTGAAACTCGCCGACACACCCGAAGACGCGCAGGCACGCGCCACTGACATCCTCGGCATGGACATCAAAGGGCACACCGTCCATCGGGTGTTGGTCGCGCAGGCCAGCGACATCGCCGAGGAGTACTACTTCTCCTACCTGCTCGACCGGGCCAACCGCGGCTTCCTGTGTATCGCCTCCGTCGAGGGTGGCGTCGAGATCGAAGAAGTAGCCGTCAAGAACCCCGAGGCGCTGGCGCGGGTACCGATCGACGCCGGCAGCGGCGTGGACGAGGCCCTGGCCCGCGAGATCGTCACCGCCGCACGCTTCCCCGACGACGTGGCCGAGCAGGTGGTCGCGATCGCGGTCTCGCTGTGGAAGGTGTTCGTCGGCGAGGACGCGACCCTGGTCGAGGTGAACCCACTGGCCAAGACGCCGGATGGCACGGTTCTGGCCCTCGACGGCAAGGTCAGCCTGGACGAGAACGCGGGCTTCCGGCACGCCGAGCATGCCGAACTCGAGGACAGCGCTGCTGCCGACCCCCTCGAGCAGCAGGCCAAGGCGAAGGACCTCAACTACGTCAAGCTCGACGGCGAGGTCGGCATCATCGGCAACGGGGCCGGGCTGGTCATGTCCACATTGGACGTCGTTGCCTACGCAGGCGAGGAGTTCGGTGGGGTCAAACCGGCTAACTTCCTGGACATCGGTGGCGGCGCTTCGGCGCAGGTCATGGCCGACGGCCTTGGCATCATTCTGTCCGATCCGTCGGTACGCAGCGTCTTCGTCAACGTCTTCGGCGGGATCACATCCTGCGACGCGGTTGCTGATGGAATCGTGACAGCCCTGGGCCTGCTTGAGAATTCAGCCACAAAGCCGATCGTCGTCCGACTGGACGGCAACAACGTCGAGGAGGGCCGCCGGATTCTCGACGAGGCCGCGCATCCCCTCGTCGAACAGGTGGACACCATGGACGGCGCCGCCCGGCGAGCTGCCGAACTCGCGGCCGCGGACAAGTAGAGGAGCCGTACCCCATGTCGATCTTCCTGAGTGAGAACAGCAAGGTCATCGTCCAAGGCATTACCGGCTCCGAGGGCAGCAAACACACCCGGCGGATGCTGGCCTCGGGGACGGCGATCGTGGGCGGGGTGACCCCGGGCAAGGGTGGCCAGAGCGCGGACTTCGACGGCCGGGCCCTTCCGGTGTTCGACTCGGTGGCCGAGGCGATCGCTGAGACCGCAGCCGATGTCACGGTGATCTTCGTGCCGCCGAAGTTCGCCAAGTCGGCCGTGATCGAGGCTGTGGACGCCGGCATCGGCCTCGCGGTGGTGATCACGGAGGGCATCCCGGTGCACGACTCGACCTCTTTCTGGGCTCACGCGCGGGGCGGCGGCACTCGGATCATCGGACCGAACTGCCCGGGCGTGATCTCGCCCGGTCGATCCAATGCCGGCATCATCCCGGCCGACATCGCCGGTCCGGGCCGGATCGGCCTGGTCAGCAAGTCGGGGACGCTGACCTATCAGATGATGTACGAACTCCGGGACATCGGCTTCTCCACCGCCGTCGGCATCGGCGGTGACCCGGTCATCGGAACCACCCATATCGACTGCCTGGAAGCCTTCGAGGCCGACCCGGACACCGAGGCCATCGTGATGATCGGCGAGATCGGCGGGGACGCCGAGGAGCGGGCCGCCGAGTACATCGC
>JACCQS010000316.1 GCA_013814015.1 Geodermatophilaceae bacterium
CGTTCAAACCGTTCGTGGTGGCCGCGGCCCTGGAGCAGGGAATCGGGGTCGGCGCCCGGCGGGACGGGTCGTCGCCGCAGACCTTCCCGGACCGGGAGGCGCCGGTCCGCAACTCCGAGGGCGGGCAGTGCGGCGGTTGCACGGTGCGCGAGGCGCTGACCCGATCGCTGAACACGGTGTTCTACGGCCTGGCCTATCAGGTGGGCGGTGCGGCCGTGGCCGACGTGGCCCACCGCGCCGGGATCGCCACCGAGATGCCGGACGGCACCCCGACCCTGGCCCGCGACGGGGTGACCGCGTCCTCGATCGGCATCGGTGAGTACGAGGTGCGCCCGATCGACCAGGCGCATGCGTTCGCGACCTTCGCCGCCGGTGGGGTGGAGCGACCGCCGTACTTCATCAGCCAGATCGCCGACTCCGAGGGCAACGTCCTGTACTCCAACGACGGGGCCGACGGAGAGCCGGTGATGGCGCCGGAGGTTGCCAGCGACGTGACATACGCGCTGTCCGATGTCGCCGAGTACTCCAATGACGAACTCGCCGACGGTCGGGAGGTGGCCTGCAAGACCGGCACGACACAGCTGAACGACGAGGCCAACAAGGATGCCTGGATGGTGGGCTTCACCCCACAACTGTCCACCGCGGTCTGGGTGGGCACGGACAACAACGAGCCGCTGCTCACCGCCGAAGGCCGACTGGTCTACGGATCGGGCCTGCCCGGCAAGATCTGGCAGGCCTACATGAACGCGGCGCTGGCCGGCGCCGAGGAGCTACCGCTGCCCGACGAGGCCCTGATCGAGGGTGACACCGGCGAGTCGTCGGGATCCGGCGAAGACGGAGGCGGCGAATCCGAGGAGCAGACACAGGAGTCCACGACCTCAGCCGCGGAAACCACTGAGCCACCGGCGGAGACGACCCCACCGGTGACACGGCCGCGGCCGAGCCCGCCGCCTCGGCCGTCCGAGCCTCCGCCATCAACCCCGCCACCGACGAACCTGCCGCCGAGCCCGTCTCCCTAGCGGAAGTCCGGTAGCCCGTGAGCGACAATCCCGATTCCCCGGTCGACTCCGGGCACCCGGTCGATGCCGGGCGGCAGCCGGTCGACGCTGGACAGCCGGCCGACACCAGGCGCCCGGTCGCCTCCGGGCAGCAGCCGGTCGACTCCGAACTCTCGGTGGACCGGGTGTTCCCGACCTGGTCCGATCCGGTTGCCACCGCAGCGAGCACGGCGGTCGGCGGGCCGTGGGGCCGGCATGCCAGGGTCGGTCGTAATCGGTTCTGGACGCCGCTGCGGGTCATCCTGGCGATGGCCATCGTCGTGCTGGCCTTTGCCTGGATCAAACAGGAGCCGTGTGCCGGCGGGGACTGGTCGGGATCCAAGCAGTACACCCACTTCTGCTATTCCGATTCGGTGCCGCTGTTCGGAATTCATGGCCTGGATTCCGGTGCGGTGCCCTATTTCGACTCCGCGGTGGAGTACCCCGTCCTGACCGGTTGGTTCATGTACGGCGCAGCACGGCTGTCGGCGATCTACGACTCTGCGGCACTGGACAATGGGCTGCTGCCCGACATGCCGGCCGTCTACTCCTACTACGCCGTGACCGCGTTGCTCTTGTCGTTGTGCGCTCTGGCGATGGCCTGGGCGGTGCAGCGGCTGTCCGGCCGCCGACCCTGGGATGCGGCCATGGTCGCGCTCTCCCCGTTGCTGTTCGTCCATGCCTTCACCAACTGGGATCTGTGGGCGATCGCCTGGTCCAGCGCGGGGCTGGTGGCGTGGTCGCGGCGGCGACCGGTTCTGGCCGGCGTGCTGCTCGGGTTCGGCATCGCAGCGAAGCTGTATCCGCTGCTGTTCCTCGGCGTGCTGTTCATCCTGTGCCTGCGGGTCGGGCGGTTGCGCGAGTGGGGGCTGGCCACGGTCGCAGCGGCGCTGAGCTGGGCGGCGATCAATGTGCCGGTCGCACTGGGCGCTGCGGATAACTGGTCGCTGTTCTTCCGGCTCAACCAGACTCGGACCGCGGATCCGGATTCCCTGTGGCGGATCCTCGAACACTTCACCGGATCCACGGGGTCCAGCCTGTTCGATCCGCCGCTCGGCGCGGATCAGGCGCCGACCGGACTGAACATCGCCGTGGCGCTGGGAACGGCCGCGGTGTGTGCCGGGGTCGCGTTCGTCGGCCTGCGGGCTCCCGTACGACCGCGGTTGCCGCAGTTGCTCTTCCTGCTGGTCGCCGGCTTCCTGCTGGTCAACAAGGTGTGGAGTCCGCAGTTCTCGCTGTGGTTGTTGCCGTTGGCTGTCTTGGCCCGACCGGAGTGGCGGCTTCTGCTGGCCTGGCAGGCCGCCGAGGCCTTCCTCTGGGGACCTCGTCTGCTCTGGTACCTCGGGGTCGACAACAGCGGGCTCCGGATCGAGTGGTTCTTTCTCGCGGTCGGCATCCGCGACGTGCTGGTGATCGCGCTGATGCTCTACGTGCTGCGTGATCTGTGGGACCCGCGGTGGGACGTCGTTCGGCGCAGCGGCATGGACGATCCGGCCGGTGGTGTCCTCGACGGCGCTGTGGACCGGTTCAGAGCGAGGCTGCGCAGCCGCTGACTCGGCGGGGACGTCTGCCGGATAGATCATTG
>JACCQS010000338.1 GCA_013814015.1 Geodermatophilaceae bacterium
CCGGGCGGCGGACGGCGCTACAGCGCCCGGGACATCGCCCGGCTCCACGTTGTGGCCCGGCTGTCGCACGAGGAGGGGATCAACCTCGCCGGAATCAAACGGATCATCGAACTGGAATCGGCCGTCGGCCAGTTGCGACGCCGGTTGGACGAACTGGCCGATGAACTCGAGCTCGCCGAGCAGCGCCGCCTGGCGGCCGAGGCCGCGGTGCACGCGTCGTACCGTCGCGATCTCGTACCGTTCAGACCGGCGGATCAGCAATCGATGCTGGTCTACCGCCCCCGCAAGCCTGGCCCGCACGGCTGAGCCCAATTGCCGTCAGTCCAGCCAGTCCGCCGTTATGCGCACAACGGCGAAGAGGAACGGTGAGCCGGGTCAGTCGAGTGCGGCGTCCAAGGTGATCTCGACGCCGGTCAGCGCCTTGCTCACCGGGCAGCCCTTCTTGGCGGATTCCGCGGCCTTGGCGAAGCCTTCGTCGTCCAGCCCGTCGACTTCGCCGCGAACGGTGAGCTGAATTCCGGTCAGGCGTAGTCCGCCCGCCGGATCGGGGCCGACCGAGACGTCGGCGGTGATCTCCAAGCTTTGCGGAGTTCCCCCGGCTCGCTCGATCAGCCCGGACAGGGACATGGCGTAACAGGAGGAGTGGGCGGCCGCGATCAGCTCCTCCGGGCTGGTGGTTCCGTCGGCGTCCTCAGCCGCGCGCTTGGGAAAGGTCACGTCGTAGGTGCCGACCTTGGAGCTGGACAGCTCGACCTGGCCGGAACCTTCCAGCACCGTTCCGGTCCAGGCGGTTCGTGCCGTACGGGTGGGCATGGCTCTCCTCGGTGTGGCAGAAATCCGTGATCTTGACGTAATTGTCGGTTCGGACCGCTCAATAGGCCCGGGAACCGACAATAACGTCAAGATCACGGGGGGTGGGGTCGGAACCCGGGGTTGAGCGGAACACGCTCAACTTCGCGGTCGTTGAGTAGGTGAATACTGCAATCACGAGGCAGGAGAGGCCGCACCACACTATGGAATCCAAGCTCACCACTCGCGGGCAGGAGGCGGTCACCGCCGCTCAGCGCCTGGCCGTTTCCGGCGGTCATCCGGCCCTGGAGTCGGTCCATCTCCTTCGGGCGCTGCTGGAGCAGTCCGATGGCATCGCCGTACCCCTTCTGCAAGCCGCGGGAGCCGATCCGGCGGCCGTACGTACGGCCGCAAGGGCCGCAGTGGACCGGCTGCCCAGCGCCAGCGGGTCCACCGTCTCCGCACCGGCGCCCTCCCGAGATCTGCTCCGGGTGCTGAACGCCGCCGGGGAACAGGCGACCGCATTGGGCGATGAATACGTCTCGACCGAGCACCTGCTGGTCGGGCTCGCTTCGGTCGGCGGAGAGGCCGCCAAGGTGCTGGCCAACGCCGGTGCCACGGCTGACACGCTGACCGCCGCCTTCCGCACCGTCCGCGGCAACCGGCGGGTCACAAGTCCCGATCCGGAAGCGACGTACAAGTCCCTGGAGAAGTACGCCGTCGACCTGACCGAGCGGGCTCGCGACGGCAAGCTCGACCCGGTCATCGGCCGGGACACCGAGATTCGCCGCGTGGTCCAGGTGCTGTCCCGCCGGACAAAGAACAACCCGGTCCTGATCGGCGAGCCCGGCGTCGGAAAGACCGCCATCGTCGAGGGACTGGCCCAGCGGATCATCGCCGGTGACGTACCGGAAAGTCTCAAGGGCAAGCGCCTGATGTCCTTGGATCTGTCCGCGATGGTTGCCGGGGCCAAGTACCGCGGTGAGTTCGAGGAGCGACTCAAGGCGGTCCTGTCCGAGATCACCGACTCGGCCGGCGAAATCGTCACCTTCATCGACGAGTTGCACACGATCGTCGGCGCCGGCGCGACCGGTGACTCCGCCATGGACGCCGGCAACATGATCAAGCCGATGCTCGCTCGCGGTGAACTCCGGATGGTCGGCGCCACCACGCTGGACGAGTACCGCGAGCACATCGAGAAGGACGCCGCCCTGGAGCGCCGGTTCCAGCCGGTGCTGGTAGGAGAACCCACCGTCGAGGACACGATCGGCATCCTGCGTGGACTCAAGGAACGCTATGAAGTCCACCACGGCGTACGGATCACCGATGCCGCGATCGTCGCCGCAGCAACGCTTTCCGACCGGTACGTCACCGCCCGCTTCCTCCCGGACAAGGCCATCGACCTGGTCGACGAGGCTGCCAGCCGGCTGCGGATGGAGATCGACTCGCGCCCGGTCGAGGTCGACGAGGTCGAGCGGGTCGTACGTCGGCTCGAGATCGAGCAGATGGCACTGTCCAAAGAGGACGATCCAGCTTCGATGCAGCGATTGGCCGCGCTGCGCGAGGACCTCGCCGATCGACGCGAGAAGCTGGCCGAGCTCACCGCTCGCTGGCAGCAGGACAAGACGGCGATCGACCGGATCCGCCTGGTCAAGGAGGAGTTGGAAGCGGTCCGCTCGGAGTCCGACCGGGCCGAACGCGACGGCGACCTCGCTCGAGTCGCTGAGCTGCGATACGGCCGCATCCCTGCCCTGGAACGCCAACTGGCCGACGCCGAAGAGTCAGTCCACAGTGGCACTTCCATGCTCACCGAAGAGGTGTCCGAGCAGGACATCGCCGATGTCGTCGCCGCGTGGACGGGCATCCCGGCCGGGCGACTGATGGAGGGCGAGACAGCGAAGCTGCTCCGCATGGAGCAGGTTCTGGCGACCAGGGTCGTCGGTCAGGACGCAGCCGTACAAGTGGTCTCCGACGCCGTACGCCGCGCTCGGGCCGGTGTCGCCGATCCCGACCGGCCGACCGGGTCGTTCCTGTTCCTCGGGCCGACCGGGGTCGGTAAGACCGAACTGGCAAAGGCATTGGCGGAGTTCCTCTTCGACGACGAACGGGCGATGGTCCGCATCGACATGAGCGAGTACGGAGAGAAGCACTCCGTTGCCCGGCTGGTCGGCGCCCCGCCCGGGTACGTCGGATACGAGGCGGGTGGGCAGCTCACCGAGGCCGTACGGCGCCGCCCGTACACCGTCGTGTTGCTCGACGAGGTGGACAAGGCACACTCGGACGTTTTCGACATTCTGCTGCAGGTCCTCGATGACGGTCGGCTGACCGACGGTCAGGGACGCACCGTGGACTTCCGTAACACCTTGCTGGTCCTTACTTCCAACCTCGGCTCCGCGCTGATCGCCGACCAGGCGCTTCTCGAGAGAGATCGTCGAGATGCCGTGATGGAAGTCGTCCGCCGACACTTCAAACCTGAGTTCCTCAACCGGCTCGACGACATCGTCATGTTCAACTCCCTTGGGGCAGAGGAGTTGGCCCACATCGTCGACATACAGGTCGACCAGTTGGCTCGCCGGCTGTCGGCTCGCCGTCTGGTCCTCGACGTCAGCCCCGCGGCTCGGGAATGGCTGTCGCTGGGTGGTTTCGACCCGGTGTACGGTGCGCGTCCACTGCGGCGTCTGGTCCAGTCCGCCATCGGGGACTCGTTGGCCCGGGCACTGTTGGCCGGTGAGATCCGAGACGGGGACACGGTAGTTGTCGACGTCGTACCCGGCGAGGACCGGCTGAGCGTGGGCACGGGTCGCTGACGCGGAAGGGCCGCCCAGAGGCCCGCTAGCCGCCGACGCTGTCCTCGATGCAGCTCTGCAGTTGCTCTTCGGTGATGTCCGCGCCGAACTGCTCCTGACAGTCCGAGGCGATTCGGACTGCGACGATCACCAGCACGGTGCCGACAACGGCGGCCAGGACGCCGGTGATCATGCCGGCGATGGCCATCCCCTTGTTGCTGACCCGGTCGGTCCGCGCCCGGGCCAGCCCGATGCCGCCGAAGATGACCGCCAGGATGCCCAGGATGATGCCGGGCAAGGCCAGCCAGCAGGTGGCCAGGGCCAAGATGCCGAGCACCAGCGAGGTGATGGCCAGTCCGTTGCGCGCCGGGCGGCGGCCATGCGGGTCGCCGTAGCCCGGGTGCTGTCCGGGGAAGTGCTGCGGCGGATAGCCGTATCCGTACGGCGACTGCCCCGGTGGCGGACCTGAGGGCGGAGACGGCTCTGAGGGCGTAGGCGAGGACATCGGGCAACCGTAGGCGAATCAATGAGCACGCCATCACCGGCGCGGGAGCGTCATCGAGGACAGGTATCACGTCCGCGTGCGCCGGCCCTGGCAAGCTGCCGTCATGCCTGACATCGCCAAGGGGCCGACTCCGGCGCCCACCGACCGGATGCCCACGCCGG
>JACCQS010000341.1 GCA_013814015.1 Geodermatophilaceae bacterium
TCGTTCGTACGGGTGGCGCGGTCGCCTTGGGCGCGGCTGCCACCTGGGTGACCCGGGCCGCCTGGGGTCTTCCGGTGGCCCTCGGGGCTCGGCCGGCGGCGTTACGAGCAGCCGCCAGCGGATCCCCGCAGTTCCGGGACGGCAAATTCGTCAATCTCGAGCGGAGCCCGGTTTTGCCACCGGGTACGGCCGTCACGATCCTGCGCCAGGTCCTGAGCCGCGGCGATCGAGGCCGGCCCCATGGACCGGTGCCGCTTGCCCGGTGCGGCCGGTTGCCTGAGGCAGCCGCCGATCTGGCTGCCACCTGGTACGGCCATTCCAGCGCTCTGGTCGAGGTCGATGGCCAACGGGTCCTGCTCGACCCGGTCTGGGGGGATCGGGTTTCCCCGTCACCGCTGGTCGGTCCGCGCCGGATGCATCCCGCACCGGTTCCGATCGCGGAGCTGCCCGCCGTGGACGCGATTCTGATCTCGCACGATCACTACGACCATCTGGACCTTCCCACGGTCCGCAGCCTGGTCCGTACGCAGACCGCGCCGTTCGTCGTACCGCTGGGAATCGGCGCGCACTTCCGCCGGTGGGGCATCCCGGGTGACCGGGTGATCGAGCTGGACTGGGGGCAGCACACGACCGTTGGGTCGCTGCAGCTGACCTGCACGCAGGCCCGGCACTTCTCCGGGCGACTGTTCACCCGCGACAACACGCTCTGGGCGTCCTGGGTGATCCGCGGACCACAGCATCGGGTGTACTTCGGCGGGGATACCGGCTACACGGCGGGCTTCGCCGAAATCGGTCGGGAGCACGGTCCGTTCGGCCTCACGCTGCTGCCGATCGGCGCGTACGGGGAGCAGTGGCCACACATCCACATGACTCCCGAAGAAGCGGTCTTGGCGCACCGCGACCTCGGCGCCGACGTCCTGCTGCCGATCCACTGGGCGACGTTCAACCTGGGCTTCCATACCTGGGCCGAGCCGGTGCAGCGGTTGGCTGTTGCTGCTGCAGCGGCCGGTATCCCGCTGGCGTTACCGCGGCCGGGTCAGCGGATCACGAACGCCGAGCCGCCGCCCATTGAGGATTGGTGGACCGCCCTCATCCGCGCATAACGAACTCCCAGCGACCTCAGGCGCACGTTATGCGCATAACGTGCCGGAAAGGGGCTCCGCATTCGCACGTTATGCGCATAACGTCCCGGAAAGGGACTCCGCATTCGCACGTTATGCGCATAACGTGCGGGATTGGGTCAGCGGAGAAGTTTGGACATCCGCCGGTCGGCCAGGGGTTTGCCGCCGGTCTGGCAGGTCGGACAGTACTGCAGCGAGTTGTCGGCGAATGACACCTCACGAATGGTGTCCCCGCAGACCGGACAGGGGAGGCCGGTACGCGCGTGCACCCGCAGACCGGAGCGCTTCTCGGATTTCAGCGTCGCTGCGCCCTGTCCGATCGAGCGGTTCACGGCATCAGTGAGTTCCTCCTGGATCGCCGCGTGCAGCCGGGACACCTCTGCGTCGTCGAGCCGGTCGGTCATCTTGAACGGCGACAGCTTCGCGGTGTGCAGGATCTCGTCGGAGTACGCGTTGCCGATGCCGGCCATCACCCGCTGGTCGGTCAGCGCACCCTTCAGTTGCACCCGCCGCTTTCCTAACAGCGCCGCGAGTTCGCTGTCGCCCAACGACAGAGCGTCGGGGCCGAGCCGGGCGATGCCCGGCACGTGAGCCGGGTCCCGTACGACGTAGATGGACAGGCCCTTCCGCGTCCCGGCTTCGGTCAGGTCGAAGCCCGCTCCCGCCGAGGGTCGTTCGTCGGAATCCTCCCGCTCGGCGAGATGAACTCGCATCGCCAGTGGCCCCTTCCCCGGACGCGGCGGAGCAGCAGGCATGTCCTTGCGCCAGTGCAGCCAGCCGCCTCGGGCCAGGTGCACGATCAGATGCAGACCGCTGACGTCGAGGTCGAGGAACTTGCCGTGCCGCGCTGCTCCGATGATCTCCAGACCGGCCAGCGAGGTGTGTGGTGGGTCGAACGTCTTGATCGCCGCGATCTCGGCGAGATCCAGGCGCGTGACGACTCGGCCCACGGCCTCGGTGCGGAGGTGATGGGCGAGCGCTTCGACCTCGGGCAGTTCGGGCATCGGCTCGATTGTGCCCGACCCTTATCCGGATAACGGCGGAGTTTGTGGCCCCTCGTGACCCTTATCCGGATAACGGCGGAGTTTGCGGCCCCTCGTGACCCTTATCCGGATAACGGCGGAGATCTGGGGCGGGCTTCGGCTGGGACGGGAAGGGCTTAGCTCCTCGCCGCGGCTGCCTCTGTGCCTGCGGCGCGGGCGGCTCCAGCCACCGCATCGGCTACGGCCTTGTGAACGGCGGAGTCGAACACGCTCGGAACGATGTAGCTGGCGTTGAGCTGGTCGTCGGTCACGACAGCGGCCAGGGCATGAGCGGCCGACAGCAGCATCCGCGAGCTGATCTCGGTGGCCCGCGCGTCGAGCAGCCCGCGGAAAACCCCCGGAAAGGCGAGCACGTTGTTGATCTGGTTCGGCAGGTCCGATCGGCCGGAGGCGATCACCGAGGCGTACGGCCGCGCGGCAACGGGATCGATGTCCGGTGTCGGGTTGGCCAGCGGGAACACCACCGCCCCCGGAGCCATCACCTCCAAAGCCGTTGCCGGCAGAACGTTTCCGGCACTGACCCCGATGAACACGTCGGACCCGACCAGTGCATCCGCCAGTTCGCCCGGCTGGCTGGCAGGGTTCGTCCGCTGTGCCAGCTCCAGCATGGCCGGGGAGAGCCGGTCGTCGTCTCGGCACAAGATCCCGGTGCGATCCCATACGAGTACGTCGGTAACTCCAGCCGCCAGCAGCAGCGTGACGATCGCAGTACCCGCCGCTCCTGCACCGGCAACCACGATCTTCACCGACCCGAGTTCCTTGCCCACCACCCGAAGTGCGTTGGTCAGCGCGGCGAGGACGACGATCGCCGTACCGTGCTGGTCGTCGTGGAAGACCGGAATGGACAGAGACGCGCGCAGGCGCCGTTCGATCTCGAAACATCTTGGCGCAGCGATGTCTTCGAGGTTGATCCCACCGAAGACCGGCGCGATGATCTCGACCGTACGTACGATCTCGTCGGTGTCTTGGGTGTCCAAGCAGATCGGCCAGGCGTCGATGTCGGCAAACCGCTTGAACAGCGCCGCTTTTCCCTCCATCACCGGCAGCGCTGGTCCGGGTCCCAGATTGCCGAGCCCGAGTACGGCGCTGCCGTCGGTCACCACGGCCACACTGTTGCCCTTGATGGTCAATCGCGCTACGTCGTCCGGGTTCTCGGCCAGCGCCAGGCAGACTCGGGCGACACCGGGCGTGTAGGCCATCGACATGTCGTCGCGGGTCTTGAGCGGAACGCGGGAGGCCACGGCCAGCTTGCCGCCGAGGTGCAACAGGAACGTACGGTCGCTGACCTTGCCGACCGTCACGCCCTCGACGGTGCGCAGGAAGCCCACGATCTCCTGGGCGTGGGTGCCGTCGGCTGCCGAA
>JACCQS010000347.1 GCA_013814015.1 Geodermatophilaceae bacterium
CGAGTCGGACGTCGCTGATCTCGTACGTGCGCCACGGCGGAGCCTGGCCGAGTGCCTCGACGACGGCATCCCGGTCCATGACGGCGCCGTTGGCCAGGACCATCAGGCCGTCCTCGGTCATCACCCGTCCGTAGAACTCCGCTCCCGTCCCGTCGCAGAGCGAGTCCCAGCCCTGCCGCTCCAGCTTCATCAACGTGTCCTCGAGCACCCCTCGATCCATGCCTTCGAGCGTAATCCCGGCGGGTCAGCCGACCGCGCCTACGCCCCCGTTGCTGCGGGTCTAAGCCTGCGCGGCTGGCAACTGGCGGTCTCTCCACGCGCGATTCTTGGCGCGGTTCCCGCAGTAGGCCATCTCGCACCACCGTCGTGATCGGTTTCGGGAGGTGTCGAGGTAGGCGTACCGGCAGTCCGGGGCAGCGCATGCCTTGAGTCGGGCCCAGTTCTTTCCCACCCGAGCGGTGAGGTAACACTCGGCCAGCGAGGCGACGGCTCGGTCCATCAGGATTGCAGTGGGCGGCACGGCAATCCCCGGCCGTCGATGGTGGTCGCCCAGATCGAGAACGAAACGTCGAGACGCCAGCGCGCCGGCCGCACGCGCGATCGACTGCTCATCGGGTTTCTGGCCGTTGTTGACGGCAGCCATCTGGCGCAACCCTTCACGGATCTCGCGAAGCCGGCGCAACGCGTTCGACTCTGCGCGCTCGGTGCGGCGGGGGAAAGGCGGGACTGGCCCGCCGAGCCAATCGGCGACCCAGTCAGCCGCCCGCTCGTCAGCGAGTACGTCGTCGCCGTCAGGCAGGTAGTGGGTGTTGAGCAGCGCCACGATGCGCTCAACATCAGCAAGATCAATGCTCGCAGCCATTCCTGTCACATAACCAGCATAACCACTTGACAGGTTAGGCGGCCGCCGGAAGGCTTCCGAACGCGGGCCGGATCGCCGGCTCCTGCTCCTGCCGTCGGAAGTGAAGAGATCCAGTGACCACCGTCCCGCCGTCATTGTTCGGCCGGCGACTGCTGCTTCGCGCCGGCCAGCAAGCGGATGCAGCGGCGCTGCACCGAATCCGCTGCCAGCCGTCGGTCAAGCAATGGTGGGGAGTCGCGCACTCCAAAGAGCACGAGATCGCCGCCGAGCTTCGGGGTGAAAGCGACGAAGTGCTCTTCGTGATCGAGGTCGACGGCGAAGTGGCCGGCAGCATCCAGTACTCCGAGGAGAACGAGCCCGATTACCGGCAGGCCGGCATAGACATCTATCTCTCCGAGGCGTTTCAGGGTCGCGGACTCGGCGCCGAGGCGATCGCGGTGCTCGCCGGATACCTGATCGACGAACGCGGTCATCATCGGCTGACCATCGATCCCGCGGTGGACAATGCCGGGGCGATTGCCTCGTACGAGCGGGTCGGCTTTCGGCGGGTCGGCGTGATGCGTTGTTACGAACGCGCCCCCGATGGCAGCTGGCGCGACGCTCTGCTGCTGGACCTGCTGGCCGACGAACTCGTCCGCTCTCCCCAGCGCAACGCCGGGCAGTCCCGGTGAGCCGCTCCGGCCAGTGCGCAGGGTCGGTGTGACGGGGCTACAGGTCGCGCACACCGCTGATGTGGAACAGCCGTCCTACAGGCCGCCCGGGCATTGCTCGACGACGCCTTCGACGGCGACTTCAGCGACCACGATTGGGAGCACAGCCTCGGTGGAGTGCACGCACTGATCTGGGACGGTCCGGATCTCGTCGGTCGTACCGCTCTCGTCGCGCGAAGACTTCTGCACGGTGGGCGGGTGACGGGGCCGCCCTCGTCGCTCGCGGCTGGGAACTTTGGCGCGGACCGACCTCGGCGATGACCCCGGCCGGCATCCAGGCGACACCGGACGACGAAGATTCGGTGTACGTGCTTCCCGGCACGGTCCCACTGGATCTGGCCAGCGAGCGTCAGCTGTGATTGGCGCGGGGGCGACCTCTGGTAGCCAAGTGTCCCGACGGCTGCCGGCCGAGACGGGTGGCGCCCGGTCCTGGTCGCGGCTCGACCTGGCGTACCGCGTCGATGTCGTGCCCGGTCTCACAGCGCAACACCGCGTGGCCCTGGCTCTCGCAGCCGGAATGCACCGTACGCAGACGAGACCAGCGAGTAGGGCCGGCTGCCGGACTGCCCTGTGACGCTGGACGGGAGCACACGCCATCCATAACCTTCATGCCGTGCCCAGCAGGGAGCAGTCCCGAACCGATCGATCCTCCCTGGCCCGCGTGTCCGCCATCATCGCCGGGGTCCTGCTCGCAGCGATCGGCTCGCTGCATGCCCTCTGGGCAGTTGGAAGTAGCTGGCCGTTCAGCGACAAGGAGCGCCTGGCCCAGGTGGTCTGGGGCGGATCGGCGTCGACGTTCCCTTCGTCCGCGGCGACCTGGGCGGTCGTCGTGTTGTTCGGCATTGCAGTTCTGCTGCTGACCGGGCAAGCGGGTCTATGGGGTGCCCGGATACCGTGGTGGGTATTCTGGCTCGGCAGCTGGGGCATCGCGGCTGTCCTGATTTTGCGGGCGCTGCTGTTCGGGTTCGCCGCCATCGGGTCCGACGCGATCAACCGGACCTGGGAGCTGGCTCTCTTTACGCCGCTGTGCATCGTGATAGGCCTGTTGTGCGCGACAGTGGCTCGCAACGGTTCCCGGTCGCGACCTCAGCAGCCTTGACGCCCATGGTCGCTCGACCTCAGCGAATCCAGCTCACGATTCCCCACGCGGCAGCCACCCCGAGAACCGCCAGGTACCCCAGCACCAGCCGGGTGTCGCGCAGCACGCACTTCGATGTCTTGAGTCCCGCGCGGCGGGCTCGCCAGTATCCGACGAAGCCCAGCCCGGCGAAGCCCAGCAGCGCTACCGGACCGAGCAGCCAACCCAGCGCCGCCACCGTCGCGAAGATGCACAGCCGTAGGGGGTCGTAGGTCGCCGCCTTCACCAGTCCTGGTGGTCCTGCCTCTTCGACCGGGCCCGACCCGGCGCTGCGATCAAGGGCTGTCATGGCCGACTCCTCTGGAGGTCGCCAGCTTGGTCCGACCCAGCGGTGCCCAGGCCTGCACGGCACAGAACGGGGCGCACTGATCGGCCCCGGTCGCGGCATTGACCGTACCGACATGCACACAGCACTGCGTGAGGCGTTCCTCGATCATCGTGTTCATGTCCATGAACGGCTTGACGGTGATCCGCTTGACCCGCTCCCCGAGCATCCCCCGAAGTTGTTTGTGCTGACCGGGGAGCTGGGCGGAGACCAGCCTGGTCAGCGTGGCGACGCCGAGGTCGCAGTTCTCGCAGATGTCTCGCCAAATCGTCGACATGCTGGGATGGGACAGGGATGACTGCTCGCTGAGCAGATCGAGGAGTGAGTTCTTCACGATCGTGCGCATCTTCGTCGGGATCTCCTGGTCGGCGAACCGGTTGGCCAGGACGTCGGGCTCGAGCTCGAGCCACTGCTTGAGCTTGTCGTGACCGATCAGCGACGTCATCGAGCGCCACGTGCCGGAGTCGTCACGCAGCAGGTAGCCCACCGAGCAGCAGTGCGGGTGCGAGCACGGGAGCGCGGTGAGGTCCCGCCAGGTGACCGCACCGGCGGTCTGCTCGCCGAGCCGGGCCAGCACTCCGGTGTGGGTGAGCCGATCCATCGGGTCCAGTCCTGCGGAGCGCCCAGAGCCGAACACCGGCTGGATCGTCACGCCACCCACGTACGGGGTGTCCAGGGCGCGCTTGACCACGTACCCGATCTCGTCGTCGTTGACACCCAGTGCGGCGGTCATTGTCAGCGTGGTGAAGACGCCGGCGCCCGACAGGCGGTTGAGCGCATGCTCCTTGAGTCTCCGGATGTCGGCGCCCCGGTGATGGACCGATGACTGGGCGGATTCACCGTCGTACTGAAGGTAGATCTCGACCCGCTCCCGATGTCGCGTGATCAGGCCGAGTAAGTCGTCGTCCTGGGCGATCGACAAGCCGTTGGTGTTGATCAGGACCCGCACGATCGGTCGCGCGATCACCTCGGTCAGCAACTCCTCGAATTGCGGGTATAGCGTCGGCTCTCCGCCAGAGAGCATCAGCACGTCGATGCGGCCGTTCTCGTGCGCAAGCCGCGCGTCGATGTTGGCCAACACGTCAGCCAGCGGTGCCACCGCGGACAACGCCGGGGCTGACGAGGCAAAGCAGGTGGGGCACTTCAGGTTGCAGTGGTCGGTGATGTCCTCGAGCAGGATGC
>JACCQS010000372.1 GCA_013814015.1 Geodermatophilaceae bacterium
TGAGCCTGACCGGGACGGTCGTCAACTGCGCCGGTGGTCTCGCCCTTCGGCAGTCCGGCTGGCTGACCTGTGAGGAGATCGTCCAACAGGAGTTGGGCACAGCACCTCCAGGATCGCTCCCGCGGACCGAGAAGAAGCATGGGTACGTCTACCTCAACCCGCTCAACGGGACCGCGCGCGGCTCGCCGGCCGGACCACAGCCATTCACCGCGATGGGCCGCTTCTCACACGAGGCGGCGACGGTCGATGACCGCACGGGCATCGTTTACCAGACCGAGGACGCCGGGTCCGGGCGGGGCAGCGGCTTCTACCGCTTCCTGCCGAGGAACCCAGCAGACCTGAGCAGGGGCGGGGTGCTGCAGATCCTCGGTATTCAAGGCAGGCCCTCGGTGGATCTGCGGGAGGGCCAGCAGCAGGGCGTTGCGCTCCCGGCTCGGTGGATCACCATCCGGGAGCCCAACCCATCCCAGGACGCTCCCAACGCAATCTTCGAGGAAGGCTTCTCACGGGGTGCGGCCAAGTTCAACCGGCTCGAGGGCTGTTGGGATGGCGCCGGCAGCATCTTCTTCTCCTCGACCAGTGGCGGCGATGCGAAGAACGGCGACGTCAACGACGACGGCTTCGAGGAAGGATACGGGCAGATCTGGGAGTTCATCCCCCAAGGCCTTTCCGGCGGTCAGCTGGTGCTGCTCTTCGAGTCGCCCGACGGTGACGTGCTCGACTCCCCGGACAACGTCGTGGTCAGCCCGCGCGGCGGGCTGGTGCTCTGTGAGGACGACGCGTCGTCGGCGAACGCAGGCCAGGACGACACGAGCAAGTTCTTCGGCGAGGACAAGAACCGACTCATTGGCCTCACCCTCGAGGGCGTGCCCTTTCCCTTCGCTGAGAACATCATGAACGACAGCGAGTTCGCGGGCGCCTGCTGGAGCGACGACGGTGTCTTCCTGTTCGTCAACATCTTCGGCTACGACGAGGCCGGTAGCGGCGGGACCCTGGCCGTCACCGGACCTTGGCCGCGCGGGGCGCTGTAACTGACTCTTGTGCCCTCGCTCGGGCTCAGGTGAGCAGCTGGCTCATGGTGTAGATCAGCAGGCCGGCCAGGGCGCCGACGACGGTGCCGTTGATCCGAGTGAACTGCAGGTCGCGGCCGACCTGGAGTTCTATCCGCCGGCTGGTCTCGTCGGTGGCCCAGCGTGCGACGGTGCCGCTGATCAGGTCGGCGATGTCCTCGGCGTAGGTACGCACGACGTAGCCGGACGCCGTCTGGATGCAGCCCTCGGTCTTGGCGCGCAGATCCGGGTCCTCGCAGATCCGGGTCATTGCGCAACGAGGCTCCGATGTGGGCAATGCTCGATTCGAGGCGTTGGCGCAGCTCGGAATCGGGGTCCGTACCCGCCTCCACCAGCCCGGACTTGATGTTGGCCCACAGCGAGCCGGACCAGGCCCGTACGGCCGGGTGGTCGAGCAGTTCCAGCTTGAGCGCGTCGACCTTGGCCGCGGTGGCCGGGTGGTTCTGCAGTGCGGAGATGTAGGCGCGCAGGCGTACGTCCAGCGCGTTGCGCAGGTCGTGCTCATCATCGACCGCGACGTTGTCGAGGAACTCGTAGCCCCGCGGTGAGCAGCGCCTGGTGATGCCCGCCGTCGACGGCGATCGTGAGGACCCGGGCCAGCGCCGGCGCGGCGGGGGTCTCCCGGAGGCGCCGGTCGACCAGCTGACTGATCGCCGGCTGATGTCCTCGTCGCGCAGGACTGTGGTGATGCCGGCCATCGCCGCTCCGACGCTGCTCCCGACCTTGCGGGCCTGCCCTGGCTGGTCCAGCCACGCCGCTGCAGGGATTCGTACGGGTTGGAGGCAGCTGACGTCGGCGGTGCACAAACTCCAGGGTGGTGCAGGGAGGCGGCGCACGGGCTCGAGACCCACCTCTGTGGACGACGGCGCGAGCTGGCCGGAATCTGTGGGTCAGTTGAAACCGGGTAGTCGCGGTCGTAACTGACCCGTTGTTCTGTCAGCGGGCCTGATCCGCGGCGGGTTCCGCACCGTCCTCTGGGTACGCGCGGGTTCGCGGCGCGACCATGGCCAGCATGCCGATCGCGCGCCGGTTGTCCAGGAACTCACGCCATGACCTACGACGAGCAGCCGCGAACAGCAGCGGGGGCAGCACCAGCGGCAGGATCAGGTCTGGGCTGATGTCCAGTCGGGGCAGGCCGGGCACGAACGCGACCAGCAGTCCGAAGACCAGCATCAGGATCGGGTAGGGCAACTTCAGGCGCTCGGCCAGCGGACCGAGGACGATGGTGGCCGCGAAGAGCGCGAGAAGCAGGGTCAGCTGGCCACGGGCTCGATTCTGCCCACTGCCTCGCCTCCGACACCGGCTGCCTCGGGTTGGCCGGCCCGGGTTCAGCCCCGGCGGATGGCGACTACCGAGGACCGGGCCACCTCGCCGGACCCGGGCCAGCGACTGGTCGGTTGGGTAATCGTGCCGCCCTCGCCCGGGTGCTGGACGGACACGAACATCGTGGTCTCGGTGGAATTGAAGTAGATTCCGGTCAGTTCCGAGCCGAACACGCCACCGAACAACTGCCGGGTCCGCCCCCGCTCGGGTCCGACGACCGGCAGTCCCACGACGGCATCGTTCATCGGCAACACCCGTGGGGCGCCGTCGGTGGCGATCCACAGTTGTCCGCGCGAATCCACCGCCAGGTTGTCCGGCGCCGCGATCTCGCTGACCTGTGACTTGTCGAAACCGCCGTAGTACGTGCTGGGATCGGCCGGATCCCCGCAGAGCAGCAGAACCCGCCAGCCGAACGCGGTCGCCGCGGCATCCCGACCGGCCTCGACCAGTTCCAGCACGTGCCCGGCCACGTTGACCGGCCTGGGATTGGCCGGGTCGACGTCCGGGTTGCCTTCGGTGCCGCGCCGGTCACTATTGGTCAGCGCGATGTAGACGCTGCCGATCACCGGGTTGGGCTCGATGTCCTCCGGCCGGTCCATAGCGGTTGCCCCGAGGGCCGTTCCAGCGTCTCGGGCCCGGATGAGCACATCGGCTTGGGATGCAAAGCCGTTCGCTTGGGTCAAGGGGCCGGTGCCATGCACGAGTGGCAGCCAGGTTCCGGTGCCGTTGTCGTTGAAGCGGGCCACGTAGAGGGTGCCGTGGTCGAGCAGGTTCTGGTTCGTACGGGCGTCGCCGGGTCGTACTCGGTCGCGGGTGACGAACTTGTAGACGAACTCGAAACGCGCGTCGTCGCCGGTGTAGACGGCCCAGCGGCCATCCAAGGTGGCGGTACCCGCGGCCGCCTCGTGTTTGAGCCGGCCCAGCGCAGTCCGCTTGCGCGGTACCGAGTTCGGGTGGTACGGGTCGATCTCCACGACCCAGCCGAACCGGTTCGCCTCGTTCGGTTCCTGGGACAGGTCGAAGCGCGGATGGAACCGCTCCCACTTTCGGCCGCTCTCACCTTCGGGTACGCCGAAGCGCGCGTTCAGCGTCTTCTGCGGGCCGTCGGGCAGGGCCGCGTTGTTGGCGAAGTACTGGTCGAAGTTCTCCTCCGCGGTGAGCAGCGTGCCCCATCCGGTCACTCCGCCTCCGCAGTTGTTCAGGGTGCCGAGCACGCGCCGGCCACTGGGGTCTCGCGTTGTGCGCAGCGCGGGATCGCCCGCTGCCGGTCCGGTGATCTCGATCGAGGTGACCGCGGTGACCCGTCGGTTGCCAGAGCTCTGCAGGTAGTTCCAGTTGCCGGCGGGGCCTTGGACGACCCGGACCAGACTGCCGCCGTGCGCGGCGAGTTCGATGTCGACCTGCTCGCGAGTCGGGTTGGCCGGGTCATAGCCGGGAAACATCATCAGGCCGTCGGTGTACTCGTGATTGACCCAGAGCATGCCGTTGCGCCCACTGGCCGGGCCCTGCCCGATCGGGAAGTACGCCGTCCAGTCGGAGTTGAAGCCGAACCGCTGGGCCTGAAGCTGCGCGGTCTGGCCGGCCACCGTGAACGCGGGCAGTCCGGAGAACAGGTTGTCACCCCAGCGGATCATCACGTCGCTGACGAACCCGTCGGCGATCGCGACATCGTCGAAGGGCACCGGTACCGGCGGATCCAGTGGCTCGAAGTCCAGCGCGAGGCATTCGTCGGCAACGGGGCTGCGGAGGCGATCGCGGAACCGAGAACGGCGCCCGCGCCGATCACCATCCCAGACTTGGAACATCGAGCGGCGCGAGATCCGCCGAGCGAGGATGGCTTCGAACGTCTCACAGCTGGTTGTGTCACGCACCAAGACGGTAAGCAGTTCATGCGACCGGACGGTGAAGACCGCCGGTCGAGCATATGAACGCTCTTACCCTGAGGCCATCCCCCCTTGGCGGTACGGCGCTAACCAACGCTCCACTTCATCGATCCACCCGGGCGGGATCCTGCGTCGGGCCCGGTCGTGTTGGATCCGCTGCATCGCGTTGGGCCAGCCGAGGGCCGCGACTGCGCGCAGGCCGTCGACAGGTCTGCGGTGTCGCACTGCAAGACAGAGGTACGCAGCCGACCAGCGCAGCCGCTTCCCAGGATGTGCACCCTGCTGCGTCAGGTAACGGGCTCTGGCGTAGTCGTGTTCCGGTGACGGGAGTGCCCCGTAGCGGCTGAGCACCGTGTCGAAGGAGGTGGTCATTCCGCGCAAGTTGGTGGACTTGGCCTGGGGCCACCTGCGATAGGCCAACAGCGGGCGGTCCACGATGGCCAACTGCGCCCGCTGCGCCAACCGAATCCAGAGATCCCAGTCCTCGGCGTTGCTCAGCGACTCGTCGAACCCGCCGGCCTCCCGTACCAGAGCGGATTCTGCCACCACTCCCGATCCACCACCGGGAATCACATTGGTGTTAGCCAGAAGTCGATCCCCTCCCTGCTCAGCCGCTGATGAGCCGTGACCTGCAGATCGGAATCGACGGTGATCTCGGCGGTACAAGACCAGCCCGCACACCTGTCTAGACCGGCCAGCTGGGCCGGCAACTTGTCGGGAGCCCAGAGGTCGTCGTCGTCACAGAAGGCCAACCATCGGCCACGGGCGGCTTCGACGCCGACATTTCTGGTCGCAGCCGCACCGCGACGACCGACATTGCGGAGCAGCCGAAGCCGCGAGTCGCCCAGCTGAGCTGCCACCGCGCCAGCTGGCCCGGGCGGACCGTCCTCGACGAGGAGTATCTCGAGATCCACCGGCTGAACCAGGATCGCGTCGAGGGCCTGGCGGAGTTCCCGGTCTCGATTGCAGGTGGGCACGACCACCGAGACCAGCGGCGACATTGCACGAGATGGTCAGCCTCGATCAACTGCTGCTGAGTACCCGTGAGCACCTGGACCTGTGCCTGCAGATCGTCGAGGCAGGTGGATCGGTCTGGCTCGAGCCAGCCTCGGTGGTGACCTACGTGACGCCGCCGCCGGTCGTACGCCCCGACAGCCCGTATTTCCTGCTGCGCTGGAGCGAGTCCTGGAACGTGGCCAGCTTGGCGCGAGCTGGATCGCCCAGCTGCGGAGCTAGGTGAGGAGTTGGCTCACCGTGTAGATGAGCAGGCCGGCCAGGGCGCCGACGACCGTACCGTTGATCCGGATGAACTGGAGGTCGCGGCCGACCTGCAGTTCGATCCGTCGGCTGGTCTCATCGGTGTCCCATCGTGCGACGGTGCCGCTGATCAGGTCCGCGATGTCCTCGGCGTAGGTACGAACGACGTACCCGGACGCGGTCTGGATCCAGCCCTCCAGCTTGGCGCGCAGGTCCGGGTCGTCGCGCAAGGACTGTCCGATGTGGACGATGCTGGCTTCGAGACGCTGGCGCAGCTCGGAGTCAGGATCGGTTCCGGCCTCCACCAGCCCGGACTTGATGTTGCGCCACAGCGAACCCGACCAGTCGCGTACTGCCGGATGATCGAGCAGTTCCAGCTTGAGCGCGTCCACCTTGGCGGCGGTGACCGGATCGTTCTTGAGGGCTGAGATGTAGGCGCGCAGGCGTACGTCCAGTGCGTTTCGCAGGTCGTGCTGGTCATCGCCGGCGACGGTGTCGAGGAACTTCTGCAGCGCCTTGAAGCCGCGCTGGAAGACCCGGTCGTCGACCCAGTCGGGCACCCATTCCGGGCTTTCGTCCCCGAGGGCGTTGCGCAGCACGATCCGGTTCTCGTCCAGAAACCGGTTCAGGCCGCGCAGACCCGCAGTGAGCAACGCCTGGTGGTGCCCGCCGTCGACCGCGACCGTCAGGACCCGAGCCAGCACCGGCGCGGCGGGGGTCTCCCGGAGTCGCCGGTCGACCAGCTGACTGACCGCAGGCTGGATGTCCTCGTCGCGAAGGACGGTCGTGATGCCGGCCATCGCCGCGCCGACGCTGTTCCCGACCTTTCGGGCCTGACCGGGCTGGTCCAGCCACACCCCGATCCGGGTCGGTACGTCGAGGCTGCGGATCTTCTCCTCCAGCACCGACTCGGTGAGGAAGTTCTGCTGGATGAACGTGCCCAGGCTGGCCCCGATCTGGTCCTTCTTGTTCGGAATGATCGCGGTGTGCGGGATCGGGATCCGCAGCGGATGGCGGAACAGCGCCGTGACCGCGAACCAGTCCGCCAAGGCGCCGACCATGGACGCCTCCGCGGTCGCCTTGACGTACCCCACCCAGGCGCCGGTGTCCTCGCCGAGAATCAGGCAGATCACGAAGATGATGGCAGCCAGGATCAGCAGGCCGGTGGCCCGCCACTTCATCCGGGCGAGATCCCGGGCCCGGGCGGCGTCGTCGAGCCCGCCGCCGATCGGCGAGGAGACGGGAGCAGATCTTGGTGCTGCGGTGGCGGTGGTCACCTGAGCGAGCGTAGGCGGAATGCGAGAGGGGCATGACAGCGTTGCTTCGCACGGACGTCCCAGCTAGGAAGAGGTTGTCTTGCAGGTAGAGATCTGGTCAGACGTGGTCTGCCCCTGGTGCTACGTCGGAAAGCGGCGGTTCGAAGCAGCGCTGGACGGCTTCGCGCACTCCGAGGAGATCGAGCTCCGTTGGAAGAGCTTCGAACTCGACCCGGGCGCGCGATCGCGGACTGCAGAGGATGACAACGAGCGGGACGACTACGCGGACCGGCTCGCGCGCAAGTACGGCACCAGCCGCGCCGGAGCTCAGCAGATGCTCGACACGATGACCGCTGCCGCAGCCGCCGAGGGGCTCGACTTCCACTTCGAGAAAGCGATCAGGGCCAACACCTTCAACGCGCACCAGGTGATCCATCTGGCTGCGGAGGGGAGCGTGCAGGACGCGGTCAAGGAGCGGCTGCTGCGGGTACTTCTCCGAAGGGGAAGCCGTCGGTGACCCAACCGTGTTGGCCGTCTCGCTGCCGAGGCGGGGCTCGACGCCGACGAGGTTCGCCAGGCGCTGGCCGACCAGCGCTACGCCGGCGCGGTTCGAGCAGACCAGGCCGAGGCAGCGC
>JACCQS010000386.1 GCA_013814015.1 Geodermatophilaceae bacterium
GCCGCAAGGCGATCCTGAAGGTGCACGCCAAGGGCAAGCCGTTCGAGCCCGGACTCGACCTCGACACCGTCGCCCGCCGTACGCCTGGGTTCACCGGCGCGGACCTGGCCAACGTGATCAACGAGGCGGCGCTGCTGACCGCCCGACACAACCAGACGGTGATCAGCGACTACTTCCTCGAAGAGGCGATCGACCGGGTCATCGCCGGGCCCGAGCGCAAGACGCGGGCGATGAGCGAGAAGGAGAAGAAGGTCACCGCCTACCACGAGGCCGGGCACGCGCTGGTCGCGCACGCACTGCCCAACCTCGACCCGGTGCACAAGGTGACGATCCTGCCGCGCGGCCGCTCGCTGGGGCACACCCTGGTGCTGCCGACCGAGGACAAGTACACCCAGACCCGCTCGGAGATGATCGACACACTGGCCTACGCCCTCGGGGGCCGGGCGGCCGAGGAACTCGTCTTCCACGAGCCGACGACCGGCGCCGGTGACGACATCGACAAGGCCACCAAGCTGGCCCGCGCGATGATCGTCGAGTACGGGATGAGCGCGAAGCTGGGCGCGGTGAAGTACGGGTCCGGCGATGCCGAGCCGTTCATGGGCCGCGACATGGGACACGCCCGGGAGTACTCCGACGCGGTGGCTGCCGACATCGACGCCGAGATCCGCGCCCTGATCGAGCTTGCCCATGACGAGGCCTGGGACATCCTGGTGGAATACCGCTCGGTCCTGGACAACCTGGTCCTCGAGCTGATGGACAAGGAGACGCTGACCCGCGAGGACTTGGCCCGGATCGCCGAGGGCGTGTCCAAGCGGCCGTCGATGGCGCCCTACGAGGGGTTCGGCAAACGGGCTCCCTCCGACCAGCCTCCGGTGCTGACCCCGGCCGAACGCGCGAGCCTGAACGGCTCCGCCCAGGCCCCGGCGCCCAGTCCTCCGATCCCGGTCCCCGTGCACGTCCCGGCGGGGTCACGGGAGTGAGTTCGGAGTGACGCAAGCCCCGCCGGGCGCGCACTTCGACCAGGCCCGGGCCGAGGCGGCCATCGCCGAACTCCTGATCGCCGTCGGCGAGGACCCCACCCGACCCGGGCTGATCGAAACGCCGTCCCGGGTGGCCCGCGCCTACCGGGAGATGTTCGCTGGGCTGCACCAGGATCCGACGGACATCGTCACCACCACCTTCGACGAGAACCACGACGAGATGGTCATCGTCAAGGACATCGAGCTGTACAGCGTCTGCGAGCACCACCTGGCGCCCTTCCACGGGGTGGCGCACGTCGGCTACGTCCCCAACACCTCGGGGGAGATCACCGGATTGTCCAAGCTCGCCCGGCTGGTGGATCTCTACGCCAGGCGGCCGCAAGTCCAGGAACGGCTCACCTCCCAGGTTGCCGACGCGTTGGTGGAGCGGCTCAAGCCGCGCGGCGCGATCGTGGTCATGGAGTGCGAGCACCTGTGCATGTCGATGCGCGGCGTCCGTAAGCCCGGCTCGCGGACGGTGACCTCTGCCGTACGCGGGATCCTCAAGACCAACCAGCCCACGCGTGCCGAGGCGATGAGCCTCATCCTCGGGCGCTGATGCCGTCCTCGCCTCGGCCGGTCGGTTTGCCGGCGCCGGACCGGTGCCTGGTGATGGGGATCCTCAACGTCACACCGGACTCGTTCTCCGACGGCGGCCGCTTCTCGGGCGTTCCGGATGCCGTGGCGTACGGCTTGGCAATGGCTGCGGCCGGAGCCGATGTCGTGGACGTGGGCGGTGAGTCCACCCGCCCGGGCGCGGAGCGGGTTCCGGCCGAGGAAGAGATCCGCCGGGTCCTGCCAGTGGTCACCGAGCTGGCGGCCTCGGCTGTGTGTACGACCATCGACACCACCCGGGCAGCGGTGGCCGCGCAGGCGTTGTCCGCCGGGGCCATCGGTGTCAACGACGTGAGTGGCGGGCTGGCCGACCCGAAGATGGCCAGGGTGGTGGCCGAGGCGGGCTGCCCGTGGGTCCTTATGCACTGGCGTGGGCACAGTCGGGACATGGCCACCCTGGCCTCCTATTCCGACGTCGTCCTCGACGTACGTGACGAACTCCGCTGCCGGATCGATGCGGCGCTCGCCGCCGGGGTAGGGGCCGACCAGCTGATTCTCGATCCCGGGCTCGGATTCGCCAAGACGGCCGAACACAACTGGGCGCTGCTCGACCGACTCGACGTACTGCTCGACCTGTCGCTGCCGGTGTTGATCGGCGCCTCCCGCAAGGCCTTTCTGGGTCGGCTGCTGGCCGACGAGGCCGGAGTCGCGGCGCCGCCCGGTCGACGAGATGCTGCGACCGCCGCGATCACCGCATTGGTCGCCGATCTCGGCGTCTGGGGTGTGCGGGTCCACGAGCCGGCTGCGAACGTAGATGCGGTAACGGTCGTTGCCGCCGCAGCTCGTACCCGTGCGCAGCGATCGTTGTCGGATGACTGACCGGATCATTCTGCGCGGCTTGCGCGTTCGCGGTCATCACGGTGTCTTCGAACACGAGCGACGCGACGGGCAAGACTTCGTCATCGACGTGGTGTTGTCGATGGACACCTCCGCCGCTGGGCGCTCCGATGACCTGAACGACACCATCCACTACGGCGTGCTGGCCGAAGAACTGGCCGCGGACGTGGCCCGGGATCCGCTCGATCTGATCGAGGCACTGGCCCAACGGCTGGCCGACCGCTGCCTTGTCGACCCGCGGGTGGAGGAGGTCGAGGTGACCGTGCACAAGCCGCAGGCCCCAGTCACCGTCCCGATCGTCGACGTCGCCGTCACCATCAGCCGCCGGCAACCCGCACGTTATGCGCATAACGTCCCGGATTCCGACCCGGGACCCGCACGTTATGCGCATAACGTCCCAGAATCGGAGATCGGGCGGAGTGCCTCATGACTGCGCTCCGCGGCTCGGTGTCGTCCGCGGTGTTGTCGATCGGGTCGAATCTGGGTGACCGGCTCGGCTATCTGCAGTCGGCAGTGCACGGGCTCCAAGACTATGTCGACGGCCCGGAAGCGGTGTCTCCGGTCTATGAGACGGCTCCCTGGGGTGGCGTGGAGCAGCCCGCGTACCTGAACGCTGTCGTTCTGGTGACCGGCCAGCGCTCACCGGGGCAGTGGTTGGAGTTGGCGCACACCTTGGAGCAAGCGGCCGGCCGTTCTCGTGAGACGCATTGGGGAGCAAGGACACTTGATGTCGATCTCATAGCGGTGGACGACGTCCGATCCGACGACCCGGCGCTCACCCTGCCCCATCCGCACGCGCACGAGCGCGCTTTCGTGCTCGTACCGTGGATGGACGTGGACTCAGATGCCTGGCTGCCCGGGCACGGACGGATCTCGGAGTTGGTGTCCATCATGGACACGAGAGGCGTCGTACGGTGCGGGGAACTGGAGCTCTCACCGTGACGCCGACCAGAGTCCGCGATCTCGCGGGTATCGCCTTGGTGGTTGCCCTAATCTCCTGGCTCTTGGTGCGCCAGTTCTATGGAAGCCTTCCGCCCCTGCGCTGGTATCTGCCGGTCTCACTCGGCGCTCTGGGCGTCGTCGAGCTTGCCGGGGCCGCCGCCTTACGGGCGCGGATCCGTGGAGATGCCGGACTCCCGGCGATGGACGCCCTGATGGCCGCCCGAGCGCTCGCTCTGGCCAAGGCCAGTGCGGTCGCCGGAGCTGGCTTCGCGGGATTGTGGTTCGGACTGCTCGGCTACACCGTGCCCAATGTGGGGTTCCTCGCGGTGGCCGGGAGCGACACGGTGACCGGTGTCATCGGCGTAGTCGCATCCGGCCTGCTGATCGCCGGAGCCCTGGTCCTGGAGAACGCCTGCCGTACGCCGCCACCTCCCAAGGGCAACGACCGGTTCTGACCACGCCAACCGGATGTGACCGGCGAAACCGATCGTGACCCCCGTAGCGTGCAACGGATGGGCCCACGTACGACGGTGACTGTTGTCTTCTTCCTCAACGGCGCGTCGTTCAGCTCGTGGTACTCCCGGCTGCCCGCGATCCAGGAACGTCTCGACCTCGGTCCCGGGGCGGTCGGGCTCGCCCTGTTCGGCGCCCCGCTGGGACTGCTCATCGCCCAGCCGGCGGTCGGGGCGATCATCGCCCGTAGGGGGTCGCGGCCGCTGGTCGCCGCGGCTCCGTTCTATCTCGCTGCCGTGATCCTGCCGGCGCTGGCGGTGAATACCTTGACCCTGTTCGCCGCTGTCACCGCAGTCGGGGCCGCCAACGGCGCACTGGATATCGCGATGAACGCACAGGGCCTGGCAGTCGAGCGGACGGCCGGTAGGCGGTTGTTCAGCTCTCTGCACGCTGCGTTCTCCTTCGGTGCCCTGGCCGGCGCGGGGATCGCCGCGGTGGTGGCCGGGGTGGGTATCGGAGCGCTGCCACATCTCGCCGGCACCGCTGTGATCGGCGCCGCGGCAGCACTGGCCGTCATACCGGGACTTCAGCCCGACCGACCACACCGTGGCCCAGCCGGCCCACGACTGGCCCGGCCGAGCCGCCGCCTGGCCATCTACGGTGCGATCGCCTTCTGCGTACTGCTGGCTGTAGGGGCGGTATTCGTCTGGAGTGGGATCTACCTGGCCTCCGAACAGCGGGCCGATCCGGGCCTGGTTCCGCTCGGCCTGGCCGCTTTCTCACTGACGATG
>JACCQS010000407.1 GCA_013814015.1 Geodermatophilaceae bacterium
GCCGTACCAGACTGCTGGTCGCCAAACTCGCCTCGATCTTCGTCTTCGTCCTGGTAGCCGTCGTGATCGTCGCAGGGATCGCCTATGTGGTGGGAGTCAACCTGTTCGGCACCGCCAGCGTCGCGGCGAGTGTCTCCGGAACCACGCTGACCAACGAGCAGATCGCGGTCCGTACGGCGTTGGCCATCGGCTACATCACCCTGTCGATGCTCGGTGTCGCCGCGATGGCGCTGTTCCTGTCCACGCTGACCGACTCACCACTGGCCGCGACGCTCGGCGCATTGGCCTTTTTGATCGCTTCGTCGTTGCTGTTTACCCTGGACGCCGCGGACGCCCTGTCGCCGTACCTGCCCACCCGCTACTGGCTTTCCTTCGCGGACCTGTTCCGAGATCCCATCCAATGGCGCGACATCAACCGAGGCATTGCGCTGCAAGGGGTTTACGTCGGTGTCCTGCTCTCGGCTGCGTGGGCCAACTTCACCACCAAGGACATCACCAGCTGACTACGACTAGCTGAGTCGTGCGCAGTCCTGAGCGGACAGCTGCACGGGTGGGGTGGACCGGAGTTGCTCGGCGACGATGCCGGCCACCAAGGGGTCGGTGACCAGGCCCGAGTGGGAGACCAGCGAGTCTGCGCAGACGTTCTGTACGACAATCCCGATAGCGCCTTCCAACCGTGCGGAGTCCGGCGGAGTGACGGTCTCGTCCAGCGTGGTCCAGATCGAGACAAAGGCCGGGCCGTCCGGAGTCTCGTCGCCGGCATTCAGGTCGCGCAGTAGATCGCTGTCCGGGTCGAGTTGTTGACAGGCAATGGGACAGGCACCGGGAGCCACCTCCTCAGCGAGGGCAGCCAGCGACGTCCCGTGGTGCGGGGCTCCCAGGGTGACCACTCGCCGGGCCACCCCGTCGCCACCGAAGTCTGCGACCCAGAGTCGAGCAACCAGGCCACCGGCCGAGTAGCCCACGACGTCCACCGACGATGCCCGGGTCCGGTCGATCGCGACGCCTGCTGCTTCGGCGAGTGCCGCCGCCTGCTCGCGCAGGTCTCCCGTACCGTCGCCGGGCAGCGGAAGGACCGTGACGTCACGGCCGCTGGCCCGAAGCGTTTCGGCCAGGACGTTGAGCCCGCCGGTCGAGCCGCCGAAACCAGGAACGAGCAAGACCGGCCCCGGCTCGTCCTGCGGAACCTGCCCCACCGGACCGCCGTCGCGTACGACGAAGAAGATGCCGGCCAGCGCTGCGGCTACGCCGATCGCGACAATGGCAATCAACAGCCGTCGTCGCTGCGGTGCCAGCCCGGCGAACATCGACTCATCGTGCGCCATGCCCGGTGAAAACGGCGTCAGCCTCGGCTGCCCCACCGAAGGTGGGTGACCGTGCCCGTCAGTCCCGGGTGTAGATGATGTGCAGCAGGGCGGCGACCTGCCGGTAGGGGTCGCGACGGCCGGCTTCGTGCTCGGCGGCCAGGAGCAGGGACAGCTCCTTCAGCGCTGGTAGCGCTTCGCCCTCGCGGTGGTCAGTGAACACCCTGACGCCGTACCAGCCGTGACGTTGCCAGCCATCGCCGTTCAGGATCGGGTCAAGGTCCTCGGGTGTATGCGCACGGGCGGCCAGGCCCAGTCGGTTCACGTAACCGAGGTCATCGAAGGCGGATACGGCCTCGGCCCACTTCCCTTGCAGCCCAGGACGCATCGCCATCGCATGGCCGTTGCGCACAAGCACGGAAATGGCGGCCCGCTTGGCTGCAACGCGGGAAAGCGCGCCGAGAATGGGCGTGGCGTCGTCGAGATAGGGCAGCACGCCGTGACAGAGAATGAGGTCGAAGGGTCCCGCGACGAGGTCCTCAGCCGCTTCGCCCTGCCCCTGCATCAGGAGCACGCGGGCCTGCACTTCGGGTGCCTCGGAGGCCAATGCCAGCTCGAATCTGGCCAACAGATCGGGCGAGATGTCGAGACCGGTGACCTCGTGCCCGGCTCGGGCCAGTAGGAGCGCCTGGGTGCCCTGCCCGCAGCCGACATCCAGCACTCGGCCCCGCGACAGTCCGCGGTTGACGAGAACTTCGGACAGCTGGGCGGCCAGTACCTCTTGCCGTACGAGATCTCTGAGCCGCCCAAGGCCGGCGACCCACTTGTCGACTCCGGCCAGGAACCTTGTGCTCGGCCCGTCGGGAACGACCACCAATGACTCCTCCTGGAAAAGCCGATCTCACCGGGCCGGACGGCTCATCGGATCGGACGCGCTTCCCAGCGAACGTAGTACCGGGCGGTGGGGATGTCGGCGGGCACTTTCACCTCGGTGTCACTGGCCGTCACCCGACGGGCGGGTCAGGCTCTGGCAAACTGAAGATTGATGATGAGCGACCGAAATCGTGAGCGTTGGTGGACCAGTCCGACTGCGCCCAGGGCGCTCATGATCATGAAATCAACGATGATCGCACTGCTCTTGGGGGTACTCGCGGTGCTGTCCGGGTGTTCGGCCGCAGCCGGCCCCGCGGTTTCCGATGCCAGCGCCGGTGCCAGCGCCTCCGACGGGTCGACAAGCGCAGCGTCATCCACCGCGCCGGTCGCCACGCCGGCCGTAGCCGGGATGCGGGCAGTTGCCGTACGGCTGCGCACCGATGTCGCCATCGGCGGACAGTTCCAGACCCGGATCACCAATACCGGCTCCGAGCAGTTCAGCGTGCTTGCGGTCAGGCTGGATTCGCCGGGCTTCGAACCGCTGCCCTTGGCCGGCCGTCCGGCCACCTACCAGCCGGGGGCCACGATCGACCTGCCGACGGGGTACGGCCCGGCGCGGTGCGGTGCGGGCATCGCAGTCGACCCTGCCTACACCGCCATTCAGCTCCAGCGGCCCGACGGTCGATTGGAGGAGGTGCGTGTACCGCTCGAGGCACCCGACGACATCATCGATCGGATCCACACCGAGGAGTGCCATCTGCTTGCGTTGGCTGCGGCGGTCAAGGTGAGTCTCGGCGGATTCACCCTCGTCGAGGCCGACGGGGACGCCGCCCTGCAGGCCGATATCACCCTGATCCGTGGTGAGAACACCGAGGAGATCGCCCTCACCGAACTACGCGGGAGCGTGGTCTTCGACGTGTCCTTCGCCGAGGCCAGCGATCCGCCGCCGGCGATGGCGACTGAGGAGGGCGAACTCGTGGTGCCGGTCGTGCTGCGGATGACCGGCCGTGGGTGCGACGCCCATGTGCTCGGCGAGACCAAGCAGCCGTTCCTCTTTCCCTACTTCGTCACCTTCGACGGTGGCCAGCCGCAGTACGGAATCCTGGATGTCTCTCCCGACCAGCGCGATGCCCTGTGGAGCTACGTCGACGTGGCCTGCGCCGATGCGTGAAACGTCGGTTTACCAGCCGTAGGGGAGGCCGGTGTAGTTCTCGGCGAGACTCTCCGCGGCCGCTCGGGAGGTGCTGAGATAGCGCAGCTGGGCCAGCTGCAATTCATGCGCAAACGGATCCTCACCCTCTACATGCAGCATCGAGGTCATCCACCAGGAGAAATGCGTGCACCGCCAGACCCGGCGCGCTGCAGTCTCTGCATAGGCGTCCAGTAACTGCTGACCGGCAGAGTCGTACGAGTCAATGATCGCGTCCGCGAGCAGCTTTGTGTCAGCGACCGCCAGGTTGAGTCCCTTGGCGCCGGTCGGCGGCACGATGTGCGCCGCGTCCCCGGCGAGGAACAGCTTTCCGTACCGCATCGGTGCGAACACATTGCTGCGCATCGGGGTGATGCTCCTGTCCAGAATCGGACCGGTGGTCAGTGTCCAACCGTCGAGCCCCAGGCGGGTTGTCAGCTCCGTCCAGATCCGATCGTCGGACCAGTCCTCCAGCTTCTGGTCGAGGCCGACCTGCAGGTAGAGCCGGCTGATCGACGCGGACCGCATGCTGTGCATCGCAAAGCCGTTGGGGTGCCAGGCGTAGATGAGCTCGTCGGTGGAGGGCGGGGCTTGCGCCAAGATGCCCAGCCAGCCGTACGGGTAGTCGCGCTGCCAGGTACGGCCCGAAGATGCCGGGATGGCCGTACGAGAGACGCCGTGGAACCCGTCGCAGCCAGCGATCAGGTCGCACTGGATGGTCTCCGCGTTGCCGTCGGAGTCGCGAAAGGACACGGTCGGATGGTCGGTGTCGACCTCGTGCACGGCGGTATCGGACACGTCGAAGAACAGGGGCTGGTCGGTGTGCAGCCGCGCTGAGACCAGGTCCTTGACCATCTCGGTCTGCCCGTAGATCCATACCGAGCGACCGCACAGTTCGGGAAAGTCGAAGTGCTGGCGGTTGCCGGGCCACTGAAGGTAGATGCCGTCGTGACGCAATCCTTCACGGTCCAGGCGGGCGCCAACGCCATTCTCGCGGAGCAGCTCGACGGTGCCCTGTTCGAGGACTCCGGCCCGCAGTCGCGCTTCGATGTAGTCGCGGGACCGGTTCTCGATGATCACCGACTCGATGCCCGAGTTGCTCAGCAGTTGGCCGAGAACCAGACCGGCCGGTCCGGCGCCGATGATCGCCACCTGAGTCCGCATGCCTGAGACCCTTCCGTGCCCGGGACCCATTTTCCAG
>JACCQS010000413.1 GCA_013814015.1 Geodermatophilaceae bacterium
AATTGGGCGCCGCTGGCCTTGATCTGCTGCTTGGCGCGGCTGATCCGCTGGCCCACGGTCGACACCGGAACCAGCAGAGCGCGGGCGATCTCCGCAGTGGTCAACCCGCCGACTGCGCGCAGCGTCAGGGCCACCTTCGACGCCGTGGACAGGGCGGGATGACAACACAGCAGGAGCAGGGTCAGCGTGTCATCGACCGCCGGGATCGGCTCCGGGTCCGGTGGTGCCAGGGCTGCGGCCGTGTCCTCCCGGCGTCGGCGGGCGGACTCGTTACGCCACAGTTCGGTCCGCCGCCGGGCGGCGACAGTGATCAGCCAGCCCTTCGGGTTGTCGGGTACCCCCTCGGTCGGCCATTGGACCGCAGCTGCCAGCAGGGCCTCTTGTACGGCGTCCTCGCAGGTGTCGAAGCCGCCGTACCGGTTTACGAGCAGGCCGAGGACCTGCGGCGCCAGTTCCCGCAACAGGGCCTCGATCGGAGGCATCGATGGTTGCTTGCTGTGCTGCTCGCCCACTCTCGGCTAGAACTCCATCCCGCTCATGTCCAGGATCGGTCGGACCTCGACATAGCTGTACCCGGCATCCGGAACCCGAGCCGCGTGCTCGATCGCGCGTTCAATGCTGTCGCACTCGATGAGGTAGAAGCCGGCCAAGTGCTCCTTCACCTCGGCGAAGGGCCCGTCGCTGGTCATCGTCTGCCCCTCGCGCACCGACACGATCGTGGCCAGCGAAGGATCGCCCAGCCCCTCCGACACGATCAGCTCCCCGGATTCAGCCAGCGCCTCGCTGAGCGCCATGTGGCCGAGCCCGAACTCCGTGCGCTGGCCGTCAGAGAGTCTGTCCCAGACCTCGAGGGACGCCGGGTTCGTGTGGATCAGGATCAGGTACTTCATCGTGGCCTCCATCAGGTTGGGAAAACTTTCTCACCTGTCATGTCGAAACCAGCACCCCAGCTTCTACATCCCCTGTGAAGGCACCCGCAGGAGGTGCCCAAGCGAAGGAGGAATTGCCATGACCAGCACCGTAGGAAGCCAGGCCGAGGCGCAGATTCGCGAGTTGGTGGCCGATCGGGAGACCGCGATGCAGCCGGCGGACGTCGAGCGGCTCGTCGCTCGCCTCGCGCCGGAGACGGTGCGGTTTGGACTGGCGCCGCCGCTGGCGCAGAGCGGACCGGAGGTGCGCGACATGAACGGCCTGCAGACCTGGTTCGATACTTTCGACGGTCCGATCGAGTTCGAGATCCGCGACCTCTCAGTAACTGCCGGCGCGGACGTCGGGTTCTGCCACAGCCTGAACCGCCTCACCGCGACGCCGCTCGCCGCCCCGGAGTCGTTCACGCTGTGGTTCCGTTCGACGCTCGGACTGCGCAAGATCGACGGCACCTGGCAGATCACCCATGAGCACGACTCGACACCGTTCTACATGGACGGATCCTTCAACTCCGCCGTCGACCTCCAGCCCTAGGCCGTACGGCCATGCAGCCGGCACAACTCCGTGGCGGTTTTGACGGAAACCGCCAGACACCTACGAAAGGAAGCGCGATGTTCGAGCACACCAAGGCATTCAGCGGATTCTCCGTGGACGACATCCCCAGGGCCAAGCAGTTCTACGGCGAGACGCTCGGACTCCGGGTGTCCGAGGAGCACGAGATGCTGACCCTGCACATCGCCGGCGACCGGGACACCCTGGTCTATCCCAAGGATGACCACACGCCGGCCACGTTCACAATCCTCAATTTCCCGGTGGAGGACATCGCCTCGGCTGTAGAGCAACTGGCGACCCGCGGAGTCCGCTTCGAGGCCGGGCACGGGATCGACGACGACGGGATCATGCGTCAGGGCGGTCCGCTGATCGCCTGGTTCAAGGACCCGGCCGGCAACTTTCTTTCCGTTCTCCAAGACGACTGAGCCGCTGGACCGAGGCGCTGCCCGTCTCAGTTGGCGTACATCGCGAAGTACACCGCGATGTAGTGGCAGGCCGCGGCCACGATGGTCGCGGCGTGGAAGACCTCGTGGTAGCCAAAGACGCCGGGCCACGGATTCGGCTTCGATGTGGCGTACGCGATCGCGCCCAAGGAGTAGAGCAAGCCACCGGCGCTGATCAGGGCGAGGGTGGTCACTCCGAGGTTGGTCAGGATGGCCGGGAAGAACAGCACCGCGACCCAGCCGAGCGCGAGGTAGATCGGCACCCCGACCCAGCGCGGAGCCGTCGGCCAGGAAGTCTTGAGCGCGAT
>JACCQS010000310.1 GCA_013814015.1 Geodermatophilaceae bacterium
GCATCGAACTGCGAATGGTCCAGGAGAACGAGCAGTGGCGAATCGCCGGACCGACCACGGGGATCTACATCACGCGTACCGACTTCGTCTCGGCCTACGAACAGCGCGACATCTACTTCCTCGACGGGACCAGCCGCTTCGTCGTACCCGACCCGAGGTTCTTCGTACGGGCCGGCCGGGTCCAGTCCACCCAGCTGGTCGAGCGGCTGCTGACGGGCCCGAGCCCGTGGCTCGGTCCAGCCGTGGACAACCAACTCGTGGACATGGAGCTGGCCAGCAGCGTGCTGGTAACCGGCCGCAGGGCGCGGGTCGAACTGATCCAGGAACAGGAATCCAGCAACGAGGCGCTCGAGGGGCTGTCCGCTCAATTGGCCTACACCCTGCTCGGCCAGCTGTCGATCCAGAGCCTGGAGGTGACCATCAACGGCACCGCCCTGCAACTGCCCGGTGTCGGCCCGGTCCAGGAGCTGTCCGACTGGCGCAGCTTCGATCCCGACGCAGCTGCGAGCGCGGTCACCGGAGTGGGCCATTACATAGACGCGGGCGCGGTACGTACCGAGGACGGCAACCCCATCCCCGGACCGGCCGGAACCCAGGCCTATGGCCTCAGCAGTGCGGCAGTCAGGATCGAGGAGGACAGCGGGGAACTGCTCACCCTCGCCGGGCTTGCCGTCACCGGGCAGTCGGCGACGCTGTACGTCGGTCCGTACGGCGGAGAACTCACCGCGGTGCTCAACGATGCCCGGTTGACCGCTCCGACGTGGAGCGGCGTGGCAGAGGAAGTATGGACGGTCCGCAACGGCAGTGACGTAGTACGAATCCCGACGGGTAGCCCGGTCCAAGCGGTGCCGGCACCTGAGCTGGCCGGAACCGGTGCGGTACGCATCTTTCAATTGTCCAAAGACGGTGCTCGCGCCGCGCTGATCATCGAGACCGCGACCGGACCTGCCCTGTTCATCGCCCGCATCGAGCGCAACGAGGACACCATCACGGTGCGGGCGCCCCTGGCGATCGCCCCCAGCCTGAGTGGCGTCACCGATGTCTCCTGGACCTCGGCCGACAGCCTGATCGTCCTGGCCACCGAACCGGGCGGCGACCAGGTCGTCCCGTACACGATCGGGGTGGACGGATGGGGGATCTCCGAACTGACCACCGACGGCCTGCCCGGGGAACCCGACGCGGTTGCCGCAGCGCCCAACCGGGCGTATCTGGTTTCGGCCGGTGGCAGCGTCTGGCAGTTCAGCCCGGAAGTGTGGGCGGTGCTGATCAGAGGTCAGGCGCCGCTGCCCGGTACGGCGCCGTTCTATCCCAGCTGATCCGCGCCATCCACAAGGCAGGCCGCGGCATCCACAAGGCAGGCCGCGGCATCCACAATCCGATCGGATTCCACCCGCCCGGTCCGCATCGGCTCCATCGTCATCCTGGTGATCGGGAGGCCCGCTCGAACCAGCCCCACATGGCTGTCCAGCCTCACCGAACTGTTGCTTCCACGATCGTGTATCGGCTGCGGCGAGGACGGTTGCGTGTGGTGTCCCGGCTGCCTGGATGACGAGTTCGACCCGGTGCTGCACCGGCCCGACCCCTGTCCGCGGGGGATGCCGATCATGGCCGCGGCCGCGACCTACTCCGGCAGCGTGCGCTGTGCGGTGCTGGCGGCCAAGGAGCGGGACCGGCGCGAACTGGATCGTCCGCTGGGCGCGATGCTCGCTTCGGCGATCGGACTGCTGCTCACCCGAGGGTCACCAGGGTCGGGGTCCTTCGGGCCGGCAGCGATCTGGCCGAACCGGTTGCGCCCGTTGTGGCTGATACCCGTACCAGCCAGTCCCGCCGCCCGGCGCGAGCGTAGCCGCGATCATGTCAGCGATTGGACACGCTGGACGGTGCGCTGGCTGCGGGCCGCTCAGATCGCGGCGTGCCGGGTCCCAGCGTTGCGGCGGACCACCAGCAGCCTGGACTCGGTCGGTCTCGACGCCGCTGAGCGGGCGGCCAACCTCAGCGGAGCCTTCACCTTGGCAGCGGTACGCGCTCCACCACCGGGCACGATCCTCGTCGTGGTGGACGACATCGTGACCACCGGTGCCACCCTGGTCGAGGCCGCGGCGTGTCTGAGCACCGGCTTCGATCTTGGCCAGGCCCAGTTGACGGCGGCTGTGGTGGCCGCGACGCAGCGTCATCGAGCGGTGTGAGGTCGGGCAATACCGATCGTTCTCTGGCCCATCGCGGGCGAAGCTACTAGCGTTCTGCAGAACCCACCGTGCACGTCTTGACCGCACGACCGATGGGAGTTTGCGTGGAAATCGTTGTCCGAGGCCGGAATGTCGAAGTCCCCGAGCACTTTCGTACCCACGTCGGTGAGCGACTGCGCCGAATCGAGCGTTACGACCACAAGCTGATCCGAATCGACGTCGAGTTGCTGCACGAACGCAACCCTCGACAGTCCGACTCCTGTCAGCGCATCGAGCTGACCTGCAAGTCCCGAGGACCTGCCGTGCGCTCCGAAGCCTGCGCCAGCGACTTCTACGCCGCGCTGGATCAAGCCTGTACCCGGCTGGAGAATCGGTTCCGCCGCAGTGCTGACCGGCGCCGGGTGCATCACGGCCGGCACACGCCGACGAGCGTGGCCACCGCCACTGCGGCAGTGGCCGCTCAGGGTTACCAGGTTCCTGCAGGCTCGCTGGCCGAGGCGCTCGGTAACAACGGCGATCGCAACAGCGCCGACAGCCATCCCCCGGCAGAGTCGGCTGACCGTCAGACGAGTCAGTCGGTACAAGTCGACGATCATCTGCCTGGCCGGATCGTGCGGGAGAAACAGCACCCTGCCGAACCGATGAGCATGGAACAGGCCCTCTTCGAGATGGAGTTGGTCGGTCACGACTTCTATCTGTTCGCCGATGAGGCCAGCGGTGCTCCCAGCGTGGTGTACCGCCGTAAGGGCTACGACTACGGCGTCATCCGGCTGACCGGCTGATCCCCGCTTACCATGGGTGTTGGCTCGCTCCGTCTCGGACGGGCCCGTTGACTTCTCAGGAGAGCTTCACATCGTGGTACTGCAGAGGATCCTGCGCGCAGGCGAAGGAAAGATCGTCCGGCGACTGGTCAAGATCGCCAATCACATCGAGACCCTCGAGGACGATGTCACCGATCTGACCGACGCCGAACTGCGGGCCCGGACCGACGAGTTCAAAGAGCGTCTGGCCGATGGGGAGACCCTCGACGAGCTGCTCCCCGACGCGTTCGCGACCGTACGAGAAGCCGCGATCCGCACCCTCGGGCAGCGGCACTTCAAGGTGCAGATGATGGGCGGCGCGGCCATGCACCTCGGCAACGTGGCCGAGATGCGCACCGGTGAGGGCAAGACTCTCGCCGGAACGCTTCCCGCGTACCTGAACGCGCTGACCGGCGACGGCGTGCACGTCGTCACCACCAACGACTATCTCGCCCGTCGTGACGCAGAGTGGATGGGCCGGGTGCACCGCTTCCTCGGGCTGAGCGTCGGAGTCATTCTGGCCAACGAGCGCCCCGAGCACCGTCGCGAGCAGTACGCCCTGGACATCACCTACGGCACGAACAACGAGTTCGGTTTCGACTACCTGCGCGACAACATGGCCTGGAGCGCCAACGGTCTGGTGCAGCGGGGCCACAACTTCGCGATCGTGGACGAGGTCGACTCGATCCTCATCGACGAAGCCCGCACCCCGTTGATCATCTCCGGTCCGGCTGAGCAGAGTGCCAAGTGGTACGGCGAGTTCGCCCGGATCGCACCCATGCTCAAACCCGACCGGCATTACGAGGTCGAGGAGGGCAAGCGCACTGTTGCGATCACCGAGGAGGGGGTCACCTACGTCGAGAACCAACTCGGGATCGACAACCTCTACGAGGCGGTCAACACCCCGCTGATCGGTTACCTCAACAACGCGCTCAAGGCCAAGGAGCTCTTTCGCAAGGACCGCGACTACATCGTCACCGCGGGCGAGGTCCTGATCGTCGACGAGTTCACCGGCCGGGTGCTGGCCGGTCGGCGCTACAACGAGGGGCTGCACCAGGCCATCGAGGCCAAGGAGAAGGTGGCGATCAAGGACGAGAACCAGACGCTGGCCACGATCACGCTGCAGAACTACTTCCGGCTCTACGACCGGCTGTCCGGGATGACCGGGACGGCTTCCACCGAGGCGGCCGAGCTGCACCAGACGTACGGCCTCGGCGTGGTACCGATTCCGACCAACCAGGACATGATCCGTAAGGACCAGCCCGACATCATCTACAAGACCGAGGCTTCGAAGTTCGATGCGGTCGTCGACGACATCGTCGAACGGCACGAGGAGGGCCAGCCGGTGCTGGTCGGAACGGCCAGTGTCGAGAAGTCCGAACTGCTGGCCAAGCTGCTGCTGCGCGCCGGAATCCCGCACGAGGTTCTCAACGCCAAGAACCACGAGCGCGAAGCGCAGATCATCGCAATGGCCGGGCGGATCGGATCGGTGACCGTCGCGACCAACATGGCCGGTCGCGGCACCGACATCGTGCTCGGCGGCAATCCCGAGCACATCGCCGACCTGGATCTGCGTGAGCAGGGGCTGAGCCCGGCCGACACCCCGGAGGAGTACGAAGCCGGTTGGGCCGATGCCCTCGAGGCGGCCAAGGAGCAGGTCGAGACCGACCACGTAGAGGTCGTGGACACCGGTGGCCTGTACGTCCTGGGCACCGAACGGCACGAATCCCGGCGGATCGACAACCAGCTCCGCGGTAGATCCGGGCGTCAGGGCGACCCGGGGGAGTCCCGGTTCTATCTGTCCCTGGGCGATGACCTGATGTTGCGGGCCAACGGCGCGGCCATCGAGACCATGATGGATCGGCTGAAGATGCCCGACGACGTCCCGATCGAGTCCAAGATCGTGTCCCGGGCCATCCAGTCCGCCCAGACCCAGGTCGAGCAGCAGAACTTCGAGATCCGCAAACGGGTCCTCAAGTACGACGAGGTGCTCAACCGGCAGCGCGAGGTCATCTACGCCGAACGGCACAAGGTGCTCGACAACGAGGACCTGCACGAGCAGGTCCGGCACATGCTCGACGACGCGGTCACCGCGTACGTCACCGGCGCCACCGAAGCCGGATACGCCGAGGAATGGGATCTCGACCAGCTCTGGACGGCTCTCGGCCAGCTCTACCCGGTTGGCGCCACCCAGGACGAGTTGATCGAGAAGGCCGGCGGCGAGGTCTCCGACCTCACTGCGACGTTCCTGACCGAGGAACTCACTGCCGACATCCAGGACGCCTACGACAAGCGAGAGGAAGCCGTCACTCCGGAAGTGATGCGCGAGCTCGAGCGACGTGTGCTGCTGTCGGTGATGGACCGCAAGTGGCGCGAGCACCTCTACGAGATGGACTACTTGCGCGAGGGGATTCACTTGCGCGCCATGGCAAACCGGGACCCCGTGATCGAGTATCAGCGCGAGGGTTTCGACATGTTCAAGACGATGCTCGACGGCATCCAGGAAGAGGCCGTCGGCTTCCTGTTCAATGTCGAGGTCAAGACCGCCGCCGAGGTGGAGGCCGAGCGGAAGGCTGCTGCTGAGGCGGCTGCCGCCAAACAGCAGATCTCCTCGGGGGCTCAGGCCGAAGCGGCCAAGAGCAACGGCGCCCGCGGGAATGGTGCGGTGCCGACCAAGCAGGCAACGACCAAGCAGGCGCCTCGCGTCGCCAAGAACGCCAACCGGGCCCAGCGTCGCAAGGCCGGCGTCAGGGCCGCTGCTGTTCCGGCAGCAGGGAATGCGCAGACTCCTGTGGCGGATGCCGAATCGGCCCAGTCCAAGATTCCGGCCCTGGCCGTGAAGGGGCTCTCGGAGCCGCGCTCGGTACCGCTGAGCTACAGCGCTCCCAGTCTGGATGGTGGCAGCCGTTCGGCGCGCCAGCAGACTCCCGGCTTGCGGGCGGCCGGCAAGACCGCGACCGTCAGCGGTACCACCACCCAGTCGCGAAACTCGTTGTGCGAGTGCGGGTCCGGCAAGAAATTCAAACACTGCCATGGGGCGCCCGGCAGGGCGTGACTAGGTCTGTCTGTGAAATAGTGCGGTAGTCTGATGCATGCCAACGATGACGGCGCCGTCGTTGCCGGTGAGTGCTGAACAGCTGACTGAGTTGTTGCGGATGTCGCGGTCGACGGTGTTGCCGCACCGCAAGGTGATGCAGGCGAAGGCGTTGCTGATGGCCGCCGATGGGATCGCCAACGAGCAGATCGCGCGCCGCTATGAGGTTGACTCGGACACGGTGCGTCGCTGGCGGTCCCGCTTCGCGCAGGCCGGCCCGGACGGGGTGGGCGTGATCGCCAAGGGCCGCGGACGTAAGGCGTCGCTGCCGCCGGGCACCGTCGCGGAGGTGCTGCGGCTGACCCAGCATGAGCGACCTGCCGACGGGTCGACGCAGTGGAGCACCCGGTCGATGGCCGCCCGGGTCGGGATCGGTAAGGATGCGGTCGCCCGGATCTGGGCTGATCACGATCTCAAGCCGTGGAAGATTGACACGTTCAAGATCAGCAACGATCCGCGGTTCGAGGAGAAGCTGGTCGACGTGGTCGGGCTCTATCTGAATCCTCCGGCGCGGGCGGTGGTGTTCAGCTACGACGAGAAGACCCAGTGCCAGGCGCTGGACCGCACCCAGCCGTCGTTGCCGCTCAAACCGGGCCGGGCGGGCACGATGACCCACGACTACAAGCGCAACG
>JACCQS010000041.1 GCA_013814015.1 Geodermatophilaceae bacterium
GGACCTCTACAGCGGCAGCTACGATCTTCAGGGCTATCTGCACCTCGCAATCGATCCGCGGATCGAGTCAGAGTTGCTGCCTGAGAATGGATTCCAGGGAATGTATCTGAAGAGCGCCGAGGACGAGGCGTCCGGATTCAGCTATCAGTTCCAGGCCTACGAGTTCGGTTCTCTCGCCGAGGCAGACACGGTCTTCGCGGAGTTTGCTCGGATCGAGCAGGAGGAGTTCACTGATCGGGTGATGTTCCAGGTTCCGGAGGATTCGACGATTCCATGCTTCTACACCTCCGGCGCGACTCCGGGCGCTCCGATCTTCCAACGCTGTTACACGCGGGAGGGCCGCTTCCTCGGCGGCACCGACGTCTTCGGCGTCACCGACCCGGCAGACATCACTGCGATTCGCGGGTACGTACAGCAGCAGATCCAACTCATGCGGGCGCCATGAGGTTCGCCGCAGGACCGCGAACGGTCGGGCTGCGCAGCCGTGCGCTGGCCGCGGCTGTGGGCCTGAGCATGCTCGGCGGGTGTACTTCTGTGCTGGCCGGACAGGCCAGTCCGGTCCCGCCCGAGGAGGACACGTCCGTACCGACGACCGCCGACCCCATGCCGGCACCGGAGGTCGGGCCCGGCACGGTTGCCGAGGCACATCGGATCGCTGGGGCCACGGTGCAGCCACAGTTCGTCTTTCCCGAACTGGACAACGCCTGCCTCCCGACCTTCCCGGTCATCCGGCCGGAGAGCGTCGAATTCACGATCTTCGTCGAAGGCACCGCTGCCGCGACCTACACGACGTACGGCTTCGTCGCGGGCTGGGTGAGTTGCCGGAATCAGACCGAGGGCCCGCGCAGTGCCATCGCGTTCGTCGCGGAGATGTCAGACCCCGATTCTGCCGCCGTAGCCGCGGAGACGCTGGCGAGCGACTTCGAAGCGGCCAACGGCTCGGAGCGCATCGAAATCCCCGGATTCGAGAACTTGCCCGCCGTGTCGACCGCCGCCGTGGAAGGCGGGGAGGACCAGGTCACCCTCGAGGTCCTGCAGCCGGTCGGCCGGATGCTGGCCTACTTCTACTACACCGACAGTGACCTCGAACGCGCTCAGGATGATCTCGGTGAGCTGCTGGAGGAGCAACGTCAGCTCCTCGGCGACTTCGAACCGACTCCACAGGACGACATCGCGGACCTGGATCCGGACCCCTACGATCTGGCTCGGCGAACCGCCACACCTCCCGGCGAGCCGGACGGCTTCACCGGCAGCTTCGATCTACTCGGCTACCTGCACCTGGCCATCGATCCACAGCTGGAGGCGGACCTGCTGCCCCGCAACGGATTCGTGGGCCTCTACAACCGGAGTGGATCCGACGAGGCGACTGGGGCCAGCTATCAGTTCCAGACCTACGAGCTCGGCTCACTGGCCGAAGCAGACGCGGTGTTCGCGGAGTTCACCCGGATCGAGCAGGAGGAGTTCACCGACCGGGTGATGTTCAATGTTCCCGAGGATCCGACCATCCCGTGCTTCTACATCCCGGCCACGGAGGCAGGCGGCAAGGTCTACCAACGCTGCTACACCAGGGTCGGGCGCTTTCTCGGGCTGACCGACGTGTCAGCGGTGACCGACCCTGCGGACATCACGGCGGTCCGGGGGTTTGTCCAGGAGCAGATCGGATTGATGAGCGCCCCCTGATCGCGCGCCGGCGACGTCGCCTCCGGGCCCGGCTTTGCCGCGATGACGCGCAGCCGGTATCGTTGCCGGTTGGCGCACGAGCCACCGAGTCCTCCCCCGGAGTGCGGTGCAGCCGCCAAGACACCAAGTGGAATCCGCCGACGCCTACGGGCGTGTGTAGCGCGGACCAGGCAGAAACCGAGAGAAGAAGGCAGGACCGTGCGCACGTACAGCCCCCGACCCGGTGAGGTCGATCGCAACTGGCACGTCATCGATGCCACCGACGTGGTGCTCGGCCGGCTGGCCAGCCAAGTCGCTGTGCTGCTGCGCGGCAAACACAAGCCTGAGTTCGCACCGCACGTCGATACCGGTGACTTCGTCGTGGTGATCAACGCCGGCAAGATCGCCCTGACCGGCAACAAGCGGACCGACAAGATCGTCTACCGGCACTCCGGTTATCCCGGTGGTTTGCGGCAACGGCCGGTCGGCGAGCTGCTGGCTTCCCGCCCCGAGCGGGTCATCGAGACCGCCGTCAAGGGAATGCTGCCGCACAACACCCTCGGTCGGAAAATGTTGACCAAGCTCAAGGTGTACGGCGGACCCAACCACCCGCACACCGCGCAGAGCCCCGAACCCTTCGAGATCAAGCAGGTTGCCCAGTGACCGCCGTACTTCCCGACGCCCCGGTCCAGACGGTCGGTCGCCGCAAGCAGGCCATCGTCCGAGTCCGCTTGGTTCCAGGCACCGGACAGTTCAAGCTGAACGGTCGTGCCCTCAGCGAGTACTTCCCGAACAAGCTGCACCAACAACTCATCCGCGAACCGCTGGTCACTTTGGATCGCGTCGGAAGCTACGACATCGTGGCGCTGTTGCACGGTGGCGGTGTGACCGGGCAGGCCGGCGCGCTGCGGCTTGCCATCGCCCGCGCCCTGGTCGTCCTTGATCCGGATGATCGCGCTGTGTTGCGCAAGGCTGGATTCATGACCCGTGACCCCCGGGCCAAGGAACGGAAGAAGTACGGACTGAAGAAGGCGCGCAAGGCGCCTCAGTACTCCAAGCGCTAAGCCTGGTGCCGCCGATGGATCGGCTTTTCGGGACCGACGGCATCCGCGGTCTGGCGAATGCCGACCTGACTCCCGAGCTCGCGTTCTCCGTTGCTGTGGCGGCGGCGGAGGTGCTGGCCGCCGTGCAGCAAACCGGCAGGTCGCTCGCCCTCGTGGGCCGCGACTCCCGGGCCAGCGGAGAGATGCTCGAGGCCGCTGTGGTCGCCGGACTGACCAGTGCCGGGGTCGACGTGCTCCGCTGCGGTGTCATTCCGACCCCGGGTCTCGCCTTCCTCACCGTGGATTCCGACGCCGATCTGAGCATCATGCTGTCGGCCAGTCATAACCCGATGCCTGACAACGGGATCAAGATATTCGCCCGCGGCGGCCACAAGCTGCCCGACGACATCGAAGAGATAATCGAGGCTCGGGTTCGGCGGCCGGCCGATGATCGGGTTCGCCCGGTCGGCCCCGATGTCGGCAGGGCGCTCGACGATGCACTGGGCGCGGCACGCTACCGGGAGCATCTGCTCGCGTCCCTGCCGACTCCGCTCGAAGCGTTGACCTTGGTGGTCGATTGCGCCAACGGTGCCGCCTCATCTCATGCGGCTCGGGTGTACTCCGATTCCGGTGCGACGGTGCACATGATCGGGGACGCTCCGGATGGACTGAACATCAACGACGGCTGCGGCTCCACCGAGCTGGGACCGCTGCAACAGGCGGTTCTCGACCTGGGCGCCGACCTGGGTATCGCCCATGACGGCGACGCTGACCGTTGCCTCGCCGTGGATGCCGAGGGCCAGATCGTGGACGGGGACGCGATCCTTGCGATCTGCGCGATCGGCCTGCATGAGTCCGGCCGGCTCGCACAGGACACCGTCGTGGCCACCGTGATGAGCAATCTCGGTTTCCTCAAGGCGATGGCCGCTGCGGGTATCACAGTCCACACCACGGCCGTCGGGGACCGTCATGTCCTGGACGCGCTGCGCACCGAGGGGCTGTCGCTGGGTGGCGAACAAAGCGGGCACGTGATCTTCTCCGAGTACGCGACAACTGGCGATGGCATGCTGACCGGCCTGATGCTCGCCTCCCGGATGGCAGCGACCGGCCAGAGTGTCGCCGAACTGGCCTCGGTCGTGACCCGACTGCCTCAAGTCCTGCTCAACGTCGCCGTCACGGATCGAAGCGCGGTCGCCGAGTCGGCCGACGTCATGGATGCGGTGCGGGTCGCCGAGGACGAACTCGGAGACTCCGGCCGCGTGTTGTTACGTCCCTCGGGCACCGAGCAACTCGTCCGGGTCATGGTCGAGGCCCCGACCCAGGACCAGGCCGACACGGTCGCCCAGCGCATCGCCGCGGTCGTCGCCGCAAGCTGAGCCGCCTCCCTGGCGGGCTCGGATTGAACGACGAAGTACGCAGCAACGATGAGTCGGATGGTTGTCCGGGTTATTCGGCTCGGACGGCGGTCTGATCGTTCAAGTACGGCAGCAACAAAGGTACGGGGAGTTGGCCAGCTCGCGTCGTCGGCCGGCGGTGTCGGTGGTGGTGTGAACCATGTGACTCAAGTGGTCAAAGATTCTCGAAACATATTCTCCCGCAGCCGCTTACAGCCCCGGAAATGTCAGACCCTGGCCGTAGGTTTGCGGTGTGACCACGTTGCTGAGCCCACCCGGACTGTCCGGGCTGGCTCACGCCCGGGACATGC
>JACCQS010000432.1 GCA_013814015.1 Geodermatophilaceae bacterium
GTCCGCCACATCTGGTAGTTCGAAGGGGAGGACCCGCTAGTGGGTCAGAAGGTCAATCCACACGGGTTCCGGCTGGGCATCACCACCGAGTACAAGTCACGGTGGTTCGCCGACAAGCTGTACAAGGACTACGTCAGAGAAGACGTGGCGATCCGCAAGCTCATGTCCACGGGCATGGAGCGCGCCGGGATCTCTCGCGTCGACATCGAGCGCACCCGCGACCGGGTCCGGGTAGACATCCACACCGCCCGGCCGGGCATCGTCATCGGCCGCCGCGGTGCCGAGGCCGACCGGATCCGCGGAGAGCTCGAGAAGCTGACCGGCAAGCAGGTCCAGCTGAACATCCTCGAGGTGAAGAACCCCGAGTCCGACGCCCAACTCGTCGCCCAGGGCGTCGCCGAGCAGCTGTCCAGCCGGGTCAGCTTCCGCCGGGCGATGCGCAAGGCGATGCAGTCCGCGCTGAAGAGCCCGAACGTCAAGGGCATCCGGGTGCAGTGTTCCGGGCGCCTGGGCGGTGCGGAGATGTCCCGCTCGGAGTTCTACCGCGAGGGACGAGTACCGCTGCACACATTGCGAGCCAACATCGACTACGGCTTGTACGAGGCCAAGACCACCTTCGGTCGGATCGGTGTCAAGGTCTGGATCTACAAGGGTGACGTCAGCGGTTCGCGCGCCGAACGCGACGCCGCTGAGGCCGCCGCGATCCGCGGGCAGCGTCGCGACCGTCCGGTACGACCGCGCCGTTCGGGTTCGACCGGCACGACCGCCGCGGGAACCGAGGCCGGTCGGGCAGCAGCCGGCGGCGACTCGGTGGACGACGGCACGGCCCCGGACACCAACGTTGCCGACTCCGTCGCCGAGGTTCTGCAGGAACGGACCGCTACGGCGCTGGATTCAGCAGCCACCGAGTCGGCCGCGCCCGAGGTCGCGACCGAAGCTGCGGCCGCCGAGCCAGGTCCGAATGAGACCGCACCCGCCGAGCCGGCCACAGCCGAATCGGCTGCCGAGCCAGCTACAACCGAACCGGCTGCCCAGCCGCCCACAACGAAACTGGCCGCCGAGCCGAGCGTCGACATCGACTCCCGGCGGGACGCGGCGCAAGCTGGGGCTCCTGAAGTCGCTGCTCCTGAGGCTCCCGCTCCCGCGGCTGCACCGGCCAAAGCTGGCACCGCGAAGGCCGCCCCCGTCAAGGCTCCCGGACCGAGACCGTCCGCACCCAAGGCGGCTGCTTCCAAACCCACCCAGCCCACCCAGCCAACCCAGGCCAATCCCCCGACCCCACTGGCTCCGCCTGCGGAGCCCACAGCGGTTGCACCGTCAGAGCCCACAGAGAAGACGGAGGGCTGATCCATGTTGATCCCGCGAAGGGTCAAGCACCGTAAGCAGCACCACCCCAGCCGTACGGGTGCGGCCTCCGGCGGTACCAGCGTCAACTTCGGCGAGTTCGGCATCCAGGCGCTGGAGTCCTCCTACGTCACCAACCGGCAGATCGAGTCCGCTCGGATCGCGATGACCCGGCACATCAAGCGTGGCGGAAAGGTCTGGATCACCATCTACCCGGACCGTCCGCTGACCAAGAAGCCGGCCGAGACCCGGATGGGTTCCGGTAAGGGCTCGCCCGAGTGGTGGGTCGCCAACGTCAAGCGCGGACGGGTGATGTTCGAGCTCGCCGGCGTACCGGAGGACATCGCCCGCGAGGCAATGCGCCGGGCCATCCACAAGCTCCCGATGAAGTGCCGCTTCGTGACCCGTGAGGGGGTGGAGGTCTGATGGCTGCTGGAACGAACGCCAACGACTTCCGCGAGCTGGCCGATGACGAGCTCGAACTCCGGTTGCGCGAGGCCAAGGAGGAGCTGTTCAACCTGCGCTTCCAGGGTGCGACCGGGCAACTGGACAGCAACCAGCGGCTCAACGCCGTACGCCGCGACATCGCCCGGATGTACACGATCATGCGTGGTCGTCAGCTGGGCCTGGAGAAGGCGCCCGAATCGGTGAAGTCCGCCAATGACTGACAAGACACAGAAGAAGGAATCCGTAGTGAGCGACACAGACACCACCACCACGAAGGCTGACGGTGACGCGGCGTCGGATGGCGCGGTCTCCCGGAACTTCCGCAAGACGCGGGTGGGACTCGTGGTCAGCGACAAGATGGACAAGACCATCGTCGTCGC
>JACCQS010000435.1 GCA_013814015.1 Geodermatophilaceae bacterium
CCGATGGCGGGAAATAAGATCCGCATCAGGCTCAAGGCCTATGACCACGAGGCGATCGACGCGTCGGCTCGGCGCATCGTCGACACCGTCACCAAGACCGGTGCGCGGGTCGTGGGTCCTGTGCCGCTGCCGACGGAGAAGAACGTGTACTGCGTCATCCGGTCCCCGCACAAGTACAAGGATTCGCGGGAGCACTTCGAGATGCGCACCCACAAGCGCCTGATCGACATCCTCGACCCGACACCGAAGACGGTCGACGCGCTGATGCGCATCGATCTGCCGGCCAGCGTCGACGTCAACATCCAGTAAAGGGGAGTGCGAAGACCATGAACAACTCCGCTGCCCTTCAGGGCATCCTGGGCGAGAAGCTCGGCATGACCCAGGTCTTCGACGACGCCAATCGGATCGTTCCGGTGACCGTGGTCCGGGCCGGACCCTGCGTCGTGACCCAGGTCCGCACCCCGGAGCTCGACGGGTACTCCGCCGTCCAGCTCGGGTTCGGCGCGATCGATCCCCGCAAGGTCAATCAGCCCGACGCAGGTCACTTCGCCAAGGCGAAGGTGACCCCGCGCCGCCACGTCGTAGAACTGCGGACCGCGGACGCGGCCGACTACCAGGTCGGCCAGGAGATCACCGCCGAGGTGTTCCAAGCCGGTGTCCGGGTCGATGTGACCGGCACCTCCAAGGGCAAGGGCTTCGCCGGTGTCATGAAGCGGCACGGCTTCCACGGTCTCGGTGCCAGCCACGGTGTGCAGCGCAAGCACCGCTCACCGGGCTCGATCGGTGGCTGTGCCACCCCGGGCCGCGTGTTCAAGGGCCTGCGGATGGCCGGCCGGATGGGCGGCGAGCGCATCACCACCCAGAGCCTCAAGGTCGTCAAGGTCGACGCAGAGCGAGGGCTGATCCTGATCGAGGGTGCCATCCCTGGCCCGCGTGGCGGGCTGGTCATGGTCCGAAGCGCCACCAAGGGTGCGCCGAAGACGAGCGCCAGCGAGTCGAGCAATGTCTCCGGCAAGAACAGCCCGACGGGAGCTGACAAGTGACCGCCAAGTCCGCAACCACTACTGCCCCCAAGTCCCGCGAGGTGTCGTCTCTGGACGTCTCCGTTCGTACCTTCGACGGTCGGTCCTCGCGCCGCGTGAGCCTGCCCGCCGAGATCTTCGGGGTAGAACCGAATCTCTCGCTGATGCACCAGGTCGTCGTGGCTCAACTGGCCGCCAAGCGGCAGGGCACCGCCTCGACGAAGACCCGCGGCGAGGTCCGCGGTGGTGGGGCCAAGCCCTACCGCCAGAAGGGCACCGGCCGGGCCCGACAGGGTTCGACCCGGGCACCGCAGTTCGAAGGTGGTGGCATCGTCTTCGGACCGACACCCCGCTCGTACGCCCAGCGGACCCCCAAGAAGATGAAGGCCGCGGCATTGCGATGCGCCCTGTCCGACCGGGCGGCCAGCGATCGGCTGCACGTCGTGAGCGGCTTCGTCAGCGGAGACACGCCGTCGACCAAGGCGGCCCTGACTGTGCTATCTGACATCAGCTCGGCCAAGCGCGTCCTGGTGGTCGCGCTGCCCGGCGATGACCTGACCCGCCGTTCGCTGCGCAACCTCGGCCAGGTGCACCTGATCACGCCCACTCAGCTCAACACCCACGACGTGCTGGTCAGCGACGACGTCATCTTCACCGAGGACGCCCTCGAGCAGTTCCTGGCCGGCCCCACCAAGGGCAAGTCGGCTACCGGCCGGGCTCGCGGGACCCAACTTCCTGACCTCTCGACGCCCACGATCGGCGGCGAGGTGCCCTCTGTGGCGCCAGCGGCTGTCGATGTCGACAGCGCCGATGACGACAGCAAGGACGACAAGTGATTCACGACCACCGCGACGTGCTGCTCGCCCCCGTCATCTCGGAGAAGAGCTACGGACTGCTCGACCAGAACAAGTACACGTTCCTGGTGCCGCGCTCGGCCAACAAGGTGCAGATCAAGATCGCGGTCGAAGAGGTGTTCAGCGTGAAGGTACTGGGGGTCAACACCCTCAACCGGCAGGGTAAGCGCAAGCGCAGTCGCCGGTTCAGCATGGGCA
>JACCQS010000471.1 GCA_013814015.1 Geodermatophilaceae bacterium
GGTTACGTTCGGCTCGCGCCAACAGCACTGCGGCAGGCAGGATCAGGACAACGGCGACCAGGTAGGCAAAGAAGAGGACCGGCTCGTCGGCGGTCTGTTCGTTGTCGGACACCGAGACGGCTACTGCGGCGAGAGCCTGGACGACGACCAAGACTTCGGTGATGACTGCGACGGCCAACACCGCGCCAACAGGACCTCGTCCTCGGAGGGCGCTGATCCCGGCCAGTGCGGCAATCAGCAAGGCTCCCACGATCACTGCGGTGCCGAGCCAGCCGATCACCGACAGATCAGCCGGGGCGGAGGGCTCACGAAGATCACGTCAGGTCCGTACAGTCGCCGTCGGCCAGTACCCGCAGCTCGGTGTCGGCCGGCTTCAACCGCTCGAAGCGCCCGTACTCCATCTCCGGCATGGCGAGCGTTCGCTCATGGATGGGTACGGCTATTCGCGGCGCGACCGTGCGGAGGAAGTCGATCGCCTCGCCGGCCTTGAGCCATGGAGCACCTGTCGGCAGGGCAAGTACGGGGACCGGGATATCAGGAACCGTGAAGGCGTCTCCGGGATGGAAGATGGTGTCGGCCACCAGATATCCCACGTTCGGAATTTCCGGGATGTCGGCATGGATCACAGCGTGCTGTACGCCGAAGACCCGTACGGAAAGGCCCCCGGCATTCAGCACCTCGCCAGCTCGCACCACCTCAGCGGGAATCCCTCGCTGGCGCAGTTGCTCCGCGGAGTCCGCATCGGCCACGACGAGTCCTTGCGGGTTGGCTTCGACCAGAGCTCCGATCCGGTCCATATCCAGATGGTCGGCGTGCTGATGGGTGATCAGGATCGCCGAAAGTCCGCGTAGGTCCTCGAAACCAGACGAAAACGCCCCCGGGTCGATCAACACGGAGGCGTCTTCGTCTTCGATGTGCAGGCAGGCGTGTCCGAACTTGGTCAGGCGCATGCCTCCATCTTGCCGGTCAGGTCACAACCGGGCGCACTGGTCTTCCTTGTTGCCCTGCACGATGTTGCCGCCACCGGTGGGTGGGGGCTGGTTCTCCTTGCACTGCAGGTTGCCGTCGATCCGGTTCTTGTTGATCGCGACGCCACCGTTGTTCTGGAAGGCCTGCAGGTCAGAATCGATGGTGTTGTTACCGGCGATCAGCGAGCCGCTGTTGTCATCGAAGAGCAGCGTGCCCTCGATCTGGTTGGTCCGGATCGTTGCACTGCCGCCCTGTACGAGTTGGACCGAACCGCCAACAGTGGACTGGGTGAGCTTGACCGACCGGAAGTTCTCGCCTTGTACGTTGCCGATCACCCGGACCGACGTGGCGGTCAGCCGGGCGTTGGATTCGACCTTGATGGTGCCCTGCACTCGGGTGCCGTTCAGCGTGCAGCTGGCGCCGGAAGGCACCCGCAGGTTGTCGACGGTCACCGCGCCGATGCTGCCCCGGCACGTTCGTTCCTCGGCGTGGGCCGCGGTGGGGATGGCGAGGGCGATGACTGAGGCAACGCCGGTTGCCAGTAGAAGGGTAAGGCTTCGCTTCATGGCGCTCTCCTAGAAAGTGGCGGCCCTCGTTGGGCCGATGCGCTCAGCATCAACGCGCAGTGTGGATGCCCGGTGAGAGCCCGATGAGACAACGCTTAGACAGCGCCGGCGGCTCCCCAGCGCAGGACGTCGGCCCAGACCTGTCGTACGAGCAAGTGTCCGGCACCGGGTACGACGGTGAGCGTGCCGTCGGCGACCTGATCGACCCACCACTGCCCGTGCGCCGGGCTGACGACGGCATCGGCGGCGCCGTACCAGCAGCGCACCGGAGCGCCGACCGCTCGAGGATCGAATCCCCAGGGCGCCATCGTGTACGACACGAGGTCGCCAGCCAGTCCCGCCGGCCCCTGGCGGAACGCCTCGGCCAGCATCACCTCGAGGGATGCACGCAGGTCGCCATCGGCCAGAGCAGCCTCGTCTGCCGCACCGCCCGCGACCATGCTCACAACGGCCGCTGGATCGGCAGCCATCGGCGCGAGCATCTGTTCCAGATCGGCGAGCGCAGATTCTGGATCCGCCTCGAGTCCGGCGATCATCGCCTTCTCGTCCGGGCCGATCCAGGCCACGTGCTCATCGGGGGCCGGCGTGCCGACGACGGCAACCGAGCGCACGAGGTCGGGGCGCCGGGCCGCCAGTGCCATCGCTATCCGCCCACCGGCCGACCAACCGGTCACGGCAGCCTCTCGCACGCCCAGTTGGTCCAGCACCGCGGCGCAGTCATCGGAGAATCGCGGGACAGTGGGTGCGCTGCCTTCGGCGAGCCGGTCGGAGCCCCCGTACCCCGGGCGATCAAGAGTGATCAACCGGACCCCGGCCTCGGCCGTGGCGGCTGGGTCCGGGTCGAACAGCCGCGATCCCGGTGCAACGTGTGACAGCAACAGCGGGGAGCCGTCCTCGGGACCGGTGATCCGTACGGCGATGCGCCGGCCACCGTCGATGGTGATGCTGTGATCTGCGGAGCGCGAATTCGTCATGTCACTACTGTCCTGCCCTATCGGTGACACCGTGCTGTCACCGACTTCCGAGAAATCTCGACAGTCTGCGGGGGAGCGGCCGGTGAACCGGACAGACCGGCTCTATGCCATCGCCGAGGAGTTGCGCGCCGCCGGGCGCAAGGGGCGTACCAGTGCGTGGCTGGCCCAGCGGTTCGAGGTCGCGGCTCGTACGGTCAAGCGGGATGTGACCGCGCTACAGGACTCGGGCCTGCCGATCTGGGCCCAAGCCGGCCCGGGCGGTGGGTACGTCCTGGATGCCACGGCAACACTGCCGCCGCTGAATCTCACCGCCTCCGAAGCAACGGCCGTCGCGCTCGCGCTGGCCGCAATGCCGCAACTGCCCTTCGCCCCCGACGGCCGCAGCGCACTGACCAAGATCCTGACGGTGATGACGGCCGAGGAACGGTCTCGCGCAACACAACTGGGCCAGCGCTTGTGGATCCGGGACCGGCGTACACCGGCCCGTCCGGCGGTGGCCGGCGTGCTGGACGAGGCGGTACGTAGCGGCGTGGTCACCGTGCTGGACTACGTGGACAAGAAGGGCAGCTCGACTCGACGCCGGCCGGTGGAGCCGATGGCCCTGGCCGCGACCGGTGGCCGCTGGTTTCTGCTCGCCTGGTGCCGCCAGCGGCGCGCAGGCAGATGGTTCCGGCTCGATCGGATCGAATCCGCACACCTGACCACCGAACTCGCACCGCCGCGCGATCTGCTCGACACCTTCGGGCGCCCGCCCGAGGACGCCGGCCCGGTCAGCTTGGTGGACTGAAAGCAGAGCGGTATGGACGTCGACCGCGTGGAACGACAGGATGGGCGCGCCTCACAGCCTTCCGCACTGACGGCCGACCTCGGCCGACCCATGGCGACACACCGGAGGAGAAACGTGACCACACCGATCTGGCGGCGAGCCTTCGTTGCCGCCGCGGCGGCCGTTGCCGCGCTAGCGGTCAGCATCGCGGGGACCGGAGTCGCCGGTGCCGACGACGTCGGACAGGCACCTGTCGTGGGAACGGAGAGCGCCGATGTCGTGAGCGGGCAGTACATCGTTGTTATGCGACCCGGCGCAAACGCCAATGCCAATCGGTCGGCGGCGGCTGCCGAGGCGCAGCGTTTCGGGGCCCAAGTCCTGAACGAGTACTCCGCGGCCCTGAACGGGTTCGCAGCCATACTGCCGCAACGTGCCCTTGATGCATTGCGAAGCAATCCGAACGTCGAGTACATCGAAGCCGACCAGATCATGCGACTGAACGCGACTCAGTCGCCGGCGACCTGGGGCCTGGACCGGGTGGACCAGCGGAACCTTCCCCTGTCGGGTAGCTACAGCTAGGACGTCACCGGCGCCGGTGTAACGGCCTATGTGATCGATACCGGGGTTCGCTTCTCGCACAACGAGTTCGGCGGTCGAGCGGTGAGCGGGTTCGATGCGATCGACGGTGGAAGCGCCGATGACTGCCACGGTCACGGCACCCATGTCTCGGGGACCGTCGGCGGCACCCTGTACGGCATGGCCAAGGCGGTCAGCATCGTGGGTGTGCGGGTCCTGAACTGCAGGGGCAGCGGGACCAACTCCCAGGTCATCGCCGGTATCGACTGGGTCACCAGTGACCACGCGGCGGGTGAGCTTGCCGTTGCCAACATGAGTCTGGGCGGTAACGCCTCGAACGCGCTGGACAACGCGGTACGCCGCTCGATCGCGGACGGGATCAGCTACGCGATAGCGGCAGGTAACGACAACGCCAACGCCTGCAACCAGTCTCCGGCGCGGGTCGGCGAGGCGATCACCGTCGGCGCCACAACGCGTACCGACGCGCGGTCCTCATTCTCGAACAAGGGAACCTGTCTGGACATCTTCGCTCCAGGCTCGTCGATCAAGTCGGCGTGGAAGACCAACAACACCGCCACGAAAATCATCAGCGGCACGTCCATGGCCTCGCCACACGTGGCCGGTGCCGCGGTGCTGTTCCTGCAACAGAACACGTCGGCTTCGCCGGCAGCGGTGCGGAACGGTCTGGTGAACGCGGCAACGCCCGGAGTGGTCGGCAACGCCGGTACCGGTTCACCCAACCTGCTGCTGTTCACCGGCTGAGGCGGCGTTCCAAAACTGCCGAGGACTGCTGAGTACTTGAGCGCATCATTACATTTTCGTACCTGAGCGGTTACCGAACGTAGCTGGCTTCTCTATGCTCCGACATGGAATCAGGGGAGTTGAGTGCTCGGCGGGACGCCTCGGCCGCCCCTGAGCCGGAACCCGGATGCAGGCCCGCCCGATAACACTGACCAAGGGGGAAACGTGACATCACAGATCTGGCGGCGAGCAATCGCGGTGACGGCAGCCGCGCTGGTGGTCGCCACCGCGGGAGCCGGCCTTGCCGGCGCCGACGAGCCACAGGTGCCCGTCGAGGGGACCGAGAGCGCCAACGCCATCGAAGGCCAGTACATCGTCGTCATGCGCCAGGGTGCGCAGGCAGCGGCCAACCGATTGGCAGCCGCTGCTGAGGCGCGGCGCAACGGAGCGCAGGTCCAGCGTGAGTACGGCACGGCTCTACAG
>JACCQS010000481.1 GCA_013814015.1 Geodermatophilaceae bacterium
ACGAACCGGACGGTCTCAAACGTCGAGATGGGCGAACGGGGTGTACCGCCCGCCGCCCTCGGCGATCAACCGGGCTCAGGCCGGCCAGCCAACCACCGGCGAGCGAGTTCGACCGTCTCGCACCGAAGATCATGAGCGCCAGAGGTCCAGTGCGGGCTGCACCCAGGGCGCTCATGATCACCTCGGTCCAGGCACAGTGCGCGGTCCATCGGCCGAGGCCCACTTGTCCTTCAAGTGCTGGGGCCTCAGTGACTGCGGTCAGGGGTTGCCGAGCCCGACCGTGCGGGCACGGACGATCGCTTCTGAGCGGCCGGCGACCTGCAGCTTCGCGAAGATGGCGGATGTGTGGTTGCTCACTGTCTTGGCAGCTAACCCGAGCCGGGCGCCGATCGTCGCGTTCGGCAGTCCGGCGGCGATCAGATCCAGCACCTCTCGTTCCCGGGGCGTGAGTTCCGGGAACGGCGCGGCGGTGCGCGGCGGTCCGGAAAGATAGGCCAGTACCCGGCTTGCCACGCTGGGGCTGAAGATCGCCTCCCCGGCCGCGACCGCCCGGATCGCGCGGACGATCTCTTCCTGAGTGGCGCCCTTCAAGACATAGCCGCGCGCCCCGGCCCGCATCGCGGCGAAGACCGAGTCGTCGTCGTCGAACATGGTCAGCATCAAGACACCCACACCAGGCGCGACCTTGCCGATCTCGGCTGCAGCCGCAACGCCGTCGAGATCCGGCATCTGGATGTCGAGCACCAGCACGTCAGGTGCGGCGGTGACCGCAGCCCGTACGGCATCGCGCCCGTTCGCCACCGTCTCGACAACGGTGAGCCCGGGGACTGACCCGAGCAGCGCGGACAAGCCGTCGCGTACGACCGGATGGTCGTCGGCCAGCACGACCCGCAAGGCCGACCCGAGTTCAGTCATCGTGCACCGACAGCGGCAGCGCTGCGCGGACGGTTCCGCCGCCGGCCGGAGTCGGGCCGGCCGAGCAGGATCCGCCGAGCTCTGCGGCTCGCTCGGCCATGGAGGTCAGCCCGACGCCAGGCTGCCAACCAGCGCCGTTGCCATTGCCGGGTCCGTCGTCTGTCACCTCCACCTCCAGGTCGGCGGCGCAGCGCAGCACCAGGCGCACGCGACTCGCCTGCGCATGGCGGGCGACGTTGGTCAGCGCCTCGGTGGCAATCCGGTAGGCAGCGACTTCGACGGCAGCTGGCAGCGCGGGCAAGGGCTGCACCGCATCGATCTCGATCTGCAAAGGCGAGAGCCGGTCGGCCTCACGGCGTAACGAGGCCACCAAGCCGAGTTCGTCCAATGCCGGTGGCCGCAGCCCGTAGACCAGCCGTCGGATCTCCTCGATGGCAGCAGTGGTCTGGCCGCGCAGCGCCTCGAGCAACTCCTTGGCACGCTCCGGATCGTCGACCAGCAGGTTTCGCGCAGCGTCGGCCTGGAACGCCACTCCGGTCAGCGTCGGCCCCAATCCATCGTGCAGGTCGCGGCGCAACCGGCGTCGCTCCTCCTCCCGAGCGCCGACCAGTTGTTCTCGAGAACGTTGCACCGTGCCGGACAGGGCCGTTGCGCGTAGTGCGACCGCAAGCGGTACGGCCAGCAGCTCGGCCACCGCACGGTCGGCGGGGTCGAGGCGTCGCTCGCCGGGCCGGGCACCGAAGACCAGTTCGCCCATCCGCTGGCCGTGGTAGTCCAGTGGCACGGTGTGCAGGGTTTCCGGTGCGGTGCCGTACGCCGCGATCTCCCCGTCGGCATCCCGCAACGCAGCGAAGGGCAGCTGTAGCGCTCTACACAACACTGCCGGTACGCCCTCCAAACCGGTGCCGGCGGTTGACAGTTGGGTGCCGACCTTCGCTGCCGCACGTACCGGATCTCGGCGGTCGCCGTACAGCGCCCGGTCGACAAGGCGTTGCAGGCGTACCCGCACCGGGTTGAAGGCAACCGCGACCACCACGGTGGCCAGCACCGACGTACCGAGGCCGACTTCGTTGCGCAGTACGACGTCAGCCACGGCGACCAGTCCGATGTAGGTTCCGATGACAGCGGTGGTGAGCAGTCCGTAGAGCAGAGCGCGCGAGACGACCAGGCGGATGTCGAGCAGCTGGTGGCGCAGGATCGCTACGGCAATCGCGGCCGGGATGAGCGGGATGGCGAGCAGGATCAGCACTGGGCC
>JACCQS010000009.1 GCA_013814015.1 Geodermatophilaceae bacterium
AGGGTCTCATCACCTGTCCACGTTGGATCACTGATCACCGCGTGGACGACCACATCATTGCCGTTCTCGTCAGTCCCGGCAGCATCGCAACCCAGAATCATCGGCATTCGGTCCTCGGGCAGGCCCACCCCGCGCAGCGAGAACACATCGTGGTGGTTGAGCGAGGCGGCCTTGACCGTGACGGTCATCCAGCCCTCGCGCGGTTCGGGCTCTGGTCGGTCGCCGACCTCGAGCGCCGACAACGGATCGTCGGGAGCAGGCTTGGCGACGTAGGCAGCGAGCATGCGCTTCACGCTAGCGCCACGAGTGATACGGCTGCGGGTCGACCGAGGTACGGCGATCAAAGAATGACGATGGCGTGCTCCCGTGCGAGGACGATTTCACCGATCACTGTCGCGCCAGGGATCTCGCCGACCAGCAGCAGTCCTCCCGAAGTCTGCGCATCGGCGAGCAGTAAAGCGGTCTGCTCGTCCACCGTGGACAGATCGGCTGCAGCGCCGACCCACGCCAGGTTGCGCCGGGTGCCGCCAGACACGTACCCGTCGCGCACGGCCTCGCGAGCGCCGTCGAGCAGGGGTACGGCCGAGGAGTTGAGTAGCGCGGTGACCCCGCTGGCCCTGGCCAGTTTGAACAGGTGGCCGAGCAGCCCGAAGCCGGTCACATCGGTGCCCGCGCGTACGCCGGCGGCCAGGGCGGCGATCGATGCGTCGCGGTTGAGTTCGGTCATCGTCGCAATCGCGTTGTCGAACACCTCACCGGTCACCTTGTGCCGGTTGTTCAGGACGCCGACACCCAGAGGTTTGGTCAGGGACAGCGGGAGACCGACCTGGGCCGCGTCGTTGCGGATCAACCGGTCCGGATCGCCGATGCCGGTAACGGCCATGCCGTACTTGGGCTCTGGATCGTCTACGCTGTGACCGCCACCGACGTGACAGCCCGCACTGCGCGCGACGTCGAGGCCACCGCGCAGTGTCTCGGCGGCAAGCTCCAACGGGAGCACGTCGCGCGGCCAGCCGAGCAGGTTGACGGCCACGATCGGCGTACCGCCCATCGCGTACACGTCGGACAGGGCGTTGGCCGCCGCGATTCGCCCCCAGTCGTAGGCGTCGTCGACGACCGGGGGAAAGAAGTCCGCCGTGGCGATGACGGCCTGTCCGTCGGTGATCCGCACCACCGCGGCGTCGTCGCCGGACTCCAGCCCCACGATCATCTCGCCGATGCCAGGACCGGACAGGGGCGCGGCGCTGAGCCCGGCGACCATCGCTTCGAGTTCCCCCGGCGGAATCTTGCACGCGCAGCCGCCGCCGTGTGCGTAGCTCGTCAGCCGGTACGTCGTGGCCGGAGAATTCGTGGCGTTCATGTCTTGGGATGAGGGGACAGTGCGGGTCACGCTTGCAACTGTATGTGCCGGTCGGTCACGGACCTGCCGCCGCGTGAGACCGGGTCGCCGTAGAGTCGGTGGACATGGGTGGGGACAGCGCCCGCAGGCAGGTGCCCCGCACCGACGACATGCTGGCCGATCCGAGACTGGCTGGGGCCTGCGCGGAGCTGGGTCGTTCTTTGGTCAAACAGGTCATCGCCCAGGTCCAGGGGCAGGTCCGGGCCGGGGCTGTCGCACCCGCCGAGGCGATCGAGGAAACAGTCAGATCGCTTCCCGCGATTGCGGCGACCCTGCGGCCCGTGCTTAACGCGACCGGGGTTCTGGTGCACACGAACTTGGGCCGCGCTCCGCTGTCATCGGCCGCCGTCGCAGCGCTGGTCGCCGCCAGCGGGACCACCGACGTGGAACTGGATCTGGACACCGGGCGCCGTGGCCGACGGGGAAAAGGCGCGATCGATGCACTGTGCGACGCTGTTCCCGCGGCACAGGCCGCGCACGTCGTCAACAACGGTGCGGCAGCCGTCGTGCTGGCTGCCACCGCACTGGCGCAGGGCAAGGAGATCATCGTCGCCCGAGGGGAACTCGTCGAGATCGGTGACGGCTTCCGGATCCCGGATCTGTTGGTATCCACCGGCGCCCGGCTGCGCGAGGTCGGTACGACGAACCGAGTCACCTTCGAGGACTACGCGGCAGCCGTCGGACCGGAGACGGCCTTCGTCATGAAGGTGCACCCATCGAACTTCGTCGTACGAGGATTCACCTCCTCGGTAGAAGTCGACCGGCTGTCGGTGCTGCCGGTCCCGGTCATCGCCGATCTGGGCTCCGGGCTGCTGGTCGCGCATCCGGCCATTCCGAACGAACCGGACGCGCAGTCCGCGCTGGCGGCCGGTGCCGCGCTGATCACGGCGAGTGGCGACAAACTGCTCGGCGGTCCGCAGGCAGGTCTGATCCTCGGTCGCGTCGAGTTGGTCGAACGGCTTCGCCATCACCCCTTGGCCCGAGCACTGAGAGTGGACAAACTCACCCTGGCAGCGCTGGAAGCCACCGTACGTGGGCCCCGGCCGCCCGTGCTCCGAGCCCTCGAGATCGGGATCTCCGACCTTCGTGACCGGGCGCGGCAGCTGGCCTTGCGCCTGCAGCGCAACGGAATCGAGGCGCAAGCGGTTGAGAGCCTCGCGCGGATCGGTGGCGGTGGCGCCCCTGACGTCACCTTGGCCAGTGCCGCGGTGAGCCTTCCTCCCGGCTTCGCCGCGGCGCTTCGCACCGGAAATCAACCTGTGCTCGGGCGGATCGAGCGAGACCGCTGCCTGCTCGACCTGCGCGCGCTGCATCCGAGCCAGGACGAGGCGTTGTACCTCGCGGTCAGAGTCGCCGCGACGAGCGGCGCCGGAAACGGATGCCTCACCCGGATCGAGACGTGTACGTCCTAGCCACCGCCGGCCACGTCGACCACGGAAAGTCGACGTTGGTCCGGGCCTTGACCGGGATGGAGCCCGATCGCTACGCCGAGGAACGCCGTCGCGGGTTGACCATCGACCTCGGGTTCGCGTGGATGCCGTTACCGAACGGAGAACACGTCGCTTTCGTCGACGTACCTGGACACGAACGGTTCGTGAGCACGATGCTGGCCGGTGTCGGACCGGTACCCGCCGTCCTGCTCGTGGTCGCCGCCGACGGCGGATGGTCGGCTCAAACGCAAGAACACGTCGGGATCCTTGATGCGTTGGGTGTGGCTGCTGGGCTCGTGGTGGTCACCCGAAGCGATCTCGCCGATCCGCATCCGGTACTCGCCGACGTGCCCGACTGGTTGGCTGGGACGAGTTTGGCCGGAATCCAGGCGGTCGCGTGTAGTGCGGTCACTGGCGCCGGCCTCGATGACCTGCGAAACGCGCTGGCAAGCCTGGTCGCCACCCTGCCGGACCCGGACGTGACGGCACCGACACGACTGTGGGTTGATCGGGTCTTCACCATCCGCGGAGCGGGAACGGTGGTCACCGCCACATTGGCCGCGGGTCGGCTACGCATCGGGGACGAGTTGATCGTCGGGAGGACCGGTCAGGCCGTCATGGTCCGCGGACTGCAGAGCCTGAACGAGCCGATGTCCACAGTGCAGGCTGTGGCTCGGGTCGCGGTCAACGTCCGAGGAATCTCCGCAGCGGACATCGGTCGAGGGGACGCACTGCTGACCCGGGAGAGGTGGGCCTTGAGCAGCACCCTCGACGTGCTGCTGGCTTCGGCCGTCGCACGCCTTCCCGCCGAAATGACCATGCACGTCGGTGCTGCGGCGCTGCCGGCACGTACCCGCCGGCTCGGCGACCGCGGAGTGCGGTTGTCCTTGAGCAGCCCCGTCGCTGCGACCTACGGCGATCGGGTCCTTCTACGGGATTCGAGCAGCCGCAGGATCGTTGGAGCCGACGTGCTCGATCCACTTCCCCGCCCGCTGGCACGCAGGAGAGGGGCTGCACAGCGGCGCGGCGCCGAGCTGGCCGGGATGGCCGCCGGGCCGGACCCGGATGCTGAGTTGCGACGACGCGGTATCGAGAGAGTTGAGGTTCTCGCCACCCTCGGCATCGGGCGGCCGAGAACCCAGCCGATCAATGGCTGGCTGATGGATCCGACGACCCGGCAGGATCTGACTGACCGGTTGGACGTCCTCGCCGCCGATCACCAGCGATACCACCCGCTCGATGCGGGTCTGGCCGCCGGAGCGGTGACCCGCACGTTGGGTCTGCCCGATCCCCGATTGTTGCCGGCGTTGCTGAGCCCCCCGTGGCAGCTCGTGGCAGGTCGGGTCACCTCGACCGAGCAGAGCCGCCCCGAACCCCTTCCAGACGATCTAGCGACGCGGATCGAGGAGGTTCGAGAGCGTCTGCGGCACAACCCATTCGATGCCCCGAGGCCGACAGAACTCTCAGCGCTCGACCTCACACCGGTCGTGCTGGCCGCCGCCGTACGGGCCGGACTTCTGGTCGCCGTTGGCGACGGTGTGTTCTTGGCGCCAGGGGCACGAGAGGAGGCCATTGCGCGGCTGGAGAACCTCGAGCAGCCGTTCACGACCGGCCAGGCACGAGACGCGCTGCAGACCTCCCGCCGGGTCGCGCTGCCGGTGTTGCGGTGGCTGGATGCCGCCGGGGTCACCCAACGGCTGCCTGACGATCGCCGCGGACTACGCCGGGGGCCGGTCACTCCCCGCGGGTGAACTGTCCGGCGTTGAGCCGGCGGTAATCGGTGACTTCGGTCGAGGCATCCCTGCCGAACTGAACGGTGCGGTAGCCGACCACCTCGCCGGTGTCCGGGTCGTAGTAGAACAACGCCACCGCACTGTTGGTTGCCAACGGTCCGTAGGACGCGGTGTTCTCACCGGTACCACCGGAGTTGTCCACCGTGTACGTCACGGTGTCTCCGATCACCCTCGGGCCCTCCTCGCGGTGCCGATGCCCGGACAGGACCAGCGGGGCACACTCGTCCTCGATCGCCCCGACGGCGTGGGCAGGGTCGTGTACGACCAGGACGTCGGGTTCTACCGCGCAGGCACTCTCGGCCATCCGGTCGGTGAATTCAACGGCTGTCTCGCCGTCGCGAAGAGTCGTCGGCGACCCGATCTGGGAGCGGAACGGATCGCTGTCCCCGAGCAGGGTCAGACCGGCGATGTCGAGCGGCTCGCCGCGCATCACCCCCGCCCGGCTCAGCTCGAGGTCGGCTCCGGTCTGGGCCGAGTCGTGGTTGCCCAGGACGAGGACGAGCGGGGTGCCGGCCAGGCGGCGCAGATAGACGTCGGTGCACAAAGCCTCGAGTTGGGTGCCGCTCATCGTGATGTCCCCACCACTGAGGACGAAGCTTGCTTGGGATTGGGCGGCCACTTCGCTGATCACCCGGGTCATGCCCAGATTGCAGTGCAGGTCGCTTTCGAACACGAATGCGGCGAGGCCGCGCTCGGCGTCCTCCTCGGCGATCCCCGCCATCGCGGTCGCCGCGCTGACCAGCAGTTGCTGATAAAAGTTCTCGTTCTCCTCCAGGACTTGCAATGCCTCGTCGAGAAGACTGCCCGCGACCTGGACGTTCGGGACCTGCTGCCCCTCGACGGACAGGCCGGCCACTGTCGTCCACGATCGGCTGGCCAGACTCACCGACGGCCCGATCACCGATGTCGCGAGTGCACCGACGGCCAGCCAGGCTACTGCGGCGTAGGCCGCCCGCCGCCGCCGTGTCGTGGTCGGGCGGCCGAGCAACGGCCGATGGGTGGCCAGCCCGAGCAGCAGACCGATCAGCGCACCGACCGAGGCATAACCGAGAAGATGGATCACCGTGGCCCGCAGCAGCGAGCCGGCGACGGCCTCGACGTCGCCGAAGGAGGTGAGTGTGTCGGCCAGGTCGGTCGGACCGGAGAACCGGACGTCGTTGGCGGTGATGCTCAGCCCGACCGGACCGGACGTGTCCAGGCGGACCGCGGCGACTCCTACGTCGAAGGTTGAACCTACTCCGGTCGTGAGCCGAGTCGTCACATCGAGCGGTCCGAGGTCGCCGACCGTACCGATCGCGTTGCCCAGTCCCAGTCCGACGACCGCTCCGAGTACGCCAACCAGAACGATTCGGGCGGCATCCATCCAGCTCAGCGCGTTGCTGTTGTTGTCCATCATCGAGCGGTCGAATCTAGTCCGGACGGGCGGGAACCCAGCGCGGCGACCGCTTCTCGCCGTATGCCCGAATTCCCTCTTGACCCTCGTCGCTGGCGAACAAGCGCGCCGAGATCTCCAGCAGTTCGGTGAAGTCGTCAGCCATCGTCGTGGCCGGCGGACGACGCAGTAGCGCCTTGGCGGCGCCCAGCGCGATCGGGCCCCCTTTGACCAGGTCGGCGACGTAGGAAGCGGTTGCCGCGTCGAGTTCGTCCTCCTCGACCGCTGCGTTGACCAGACCGATATCGGCGGCTCGCACTCCGTCGAAGACCGAGCCGGTGAGGAAGAGCTCGTGCGCAGCACGCGGACTCAGCCTCGGAAGCACCGTCGCGGAGATCACCGCCGGGACAATGCCGAGACGTACCTCGCTGAAGGCGAACGTGGCCGACCGGATGCAGACAGCCAGATCACAGGCTGCGATCAGCCCGACACCACCCGCGCGTGCGGGTCCGGCCACTCGCGCCACGACCGGCTTGGGACTGTCCCACAGGGTTTGCAGCAGCTTCGGGAAGGCGTTGATGCCCATCTCGGATGCACCCACGCCACGGGCCTCGCTCAGATCCATCCCGGAGCAGAACACCGGGCCGGTGTGGGTCAGGACGATGACCCGAACCTCGCTGTCTGCCTGCGCCTCGTCGATGCCCGCCATCAGCTGGCTGAGCAGCGCCTGAGACAGCGCGTTGCGTTTGGCCGGGGAGTCCAGGGCGATCGTGGCCACACCGGCAGTCACGGAGTACCGGACCAGTTCACTCGTCGGCTCGATCAACTCAGATCGCCCTTTCCTCGTCTGGGCGTGCGGTCCCACATCTGCGGCCAGCAGGTTGTCACACTGGAGCCGATGACCTCCACCCTGTCCGATCAGAAGCCCTTCGCGGTGGGACTGCCGGCTCGCACCCGCCCCGATCAGCACTGGCTACCGGACTCGGCCCGCCGGCACCTGCTCGAAACCCCGTTCGGGCTCTACATCCACGTCCCCTTCTGCGCGAGCCGTTGCGGATACTGCGACTTCAACACCTACACCGCCTCCGAACTCGGGCCGGGTGCCAGTCGTAACGACTATGTCGACAGCGTGTTGGCAGAACTTCGGCTCGTCCGGCTGGTCCTGGGCTCGGAGCTCCCGACGGTGCGCACGATCTTCTTCGGTGGTGGAACGCCGACGCTGTTGCCGGCCGAACACCTCGCGGCGATGCTGGACGAGATCCGGACCGAATTCCCGGTGGCACCGGACGTCGAGGTAACGGTCGAGGCGAATCCGGAGTCGGTGACCCGCGCGTCGTTCGCTCGCCTGCTACGTGCCGGAGTGAACCGGGTGTCGCTGGGCATGCAGTCGGCCGTACCGCATGTCTTGTCCGTTCTGGACCGCCAGCACACTCCTGGCCAGGCGCTCCGGGCAGCCGAGGATGCTCGCGCCGCCGGAATTCCCCGGGTCAGCCTCGACCTGATCTACGGGACGCCTGGGGAATCCGATGAGGACTGGCAGACCTCGCTGGACGCGGCGCTGTCAGCCGGCGTGGAACATCTCTCCGCGTACGCGTTGATCGTCGAACCGGGTACGGCGCTGGCCCGCCGGGTCGCCCGAGGCGAGATCACGGCACCCGACGACGACGTGCTCGCCGACCGGTACGAGCAAACCGACCAGACACTGAGCAGAGCTGGGCTGGGCTGGTACGAGGTCTCCAACTGGGCCTCTTCGCCGGCTGACCAGTGCCGGCACAACGAGCTCTACTGGACCGGCGGTAACTGGTGGGGGATCGGTCCAGGTGCGCACAGTCACATCGGTGGAGCGCGCTGGTGGAACCGCAAACATCCAGCGGCCTATGCCGGGGCGCTGGCCGAAGGGGCCAGTCCAGCCCAGGGCAGCGAACTGCTCGACGGCGCGCACCGACGGATCGAGGCGATCATGCTGGGGATCCGACTTCGGGGCGGGATTGCCCTGGAGTTGCTCTCCGATCGGGGCCGGCAGCGGGCGGAGGAAGCGGTGACCTACGGACTGCTCGACCGGAGCGCCTACGCCGCCGGACGGGCCGCCTTGACCATGCGTGGCCGGCTGCTTGCCGACGCCGTCGTCCGCGACCTCACCGACTGACCGCGAGAACGGTTCAGGTTCAGGTCAGGCCTTCGGGGTCGGAGACCGGGGCCGCCTTCGTGCCGCTTCCGCCGGGGCGGAATTCGTCCAGGTCGAGCACCCGTACGTGCAAGACGTTGCGCTGGTGCAGCGCCGCCCGCAGTGCCCGGTGCATTCCATCCTCGAGGTAGAGCGTGCCCTTCCACGCAACCACGTGCGGGAACAGGTCGCCGTAGAACGTGGAGTCCTCTTCCAGGAGTTTGTCCAGAGCGAGCACGGTCTTGGTGGTGACCAGTTCGTCGAGGCGCACCTGTCGCGGGGGAATGCCGGCCCAGTCACGCGTGGAAAGCCCATGGTCGGGGTAGGGCCGGTTGTCTCGAACCTCTTTGAAGATCAGTGTGGGCTACCTCGAAGTCGGCCGATCAGACCAGGCGAGCCTAACCGATACCTACGACAAGCCAGGCACAGTCGGTCCGGGTCGTATGCTGGAGATCAGGTCTGGCACTCCGGGACAGGGACTGCCAGCCGAACACACCAAGTCGGGTCGTGAGCGGGCGGCTGCCTCCAGACAGCAGAAGGGATCTTCGACGATGACCCACGACGAACGTCGCCTGCAGGTGCTGCGGGCGATCGTCGAGGACTTCGTCTCCACCAACGACCCAGTCGGCAGCAAGGCGCTGGTGGACAGGCACAGCCTGGGAGTGTCGGCGGCCACGATCCGCAACGACATGGCGGTCCTCGAGGACGAGGGCTACATCACCCAGCCACACACCAGCGCCGGGCGGGTGCCCACAGACAAGGGGTATCGACTCTTCGTCGACCGGCTGACCCAGATCAAGCCGATGACGGCCGCCGAACGCAAGGCCATCCAGTCCTTTCTCGAGGGTGCGGTGGACCTCGACGACGTACTCGGCCGGACCGTACGGCTGCTTGCTCAGCTGACCCGACAGGTCGCGGTCGTGCAGTATCCGACGATCGCCCGAAGCGGGATCCGCCACGTCGAGGTGTTTCCGTTGAGCACCAGCCGGGTGATGCTGGTGGTGATCACCGACTCCGGGCGGATCGAGCAACGGGTGATACCGCTCAATGTCGAGGTGACCGAAGAACAGGTCGCAGACCTGCGGTCGAAGCTGAACGCGGCCATCGGTGGACTGCGCCTATCCGATGCCAGCAGCAGGGTCGCCGAGTTGGCGCGCAACGTCCCGAACGAGATGAGGCCACTGGCCGCGTGCGTCGCCTCGGTCTTGCTGGAAACCCTGGTGGAGCAACCCGACGGGCGCATCGTGGTGGGCGGCACCGCAAACCTGACCCGAGATCTGCACGACTTCCCGATGTCCCTACGTCCCATTCTCGAGGCGCTCGAAGAACAGGTGGTCATCCTGCGACTGATCGGTGAGGTGGACCCGAGCACGGTGATGGTCCGGATCGGCGAGGAGAACCAGCACGCCGGTCTGGCTGCGGCTGCGGTCGTCTCCGCCGGGTACGGCAGTGGCACTCAGCAGCTGGGCGGTCTGGGCGTGCTCGGTCCGAAACGGATGGACTATCCGAGCAACATCGCTGCCGTACGGGCGGTGGCGCGTTATGTCGGCCGCCTCGTGAGCGGGGGTTGATCGATGCCGACTGACTACTACGGCGCCCTCGGGGTGAGCCGGGATGCGACGAACGAGGAAATCAAACGGGCCTACCGAAAGCTGGTTCGCGACCTGCATCCCGACGTCAACCCTGACCCGGCGGCTCAGGAGAAGTTCAAGAACGTCGCCACCGCCTACGAGGTGCTGCGCGACCCGCAGAAACGTCAGATCGTCGACCTGGGTGGTGACCCACTGGGTAACGGCGGTGGTGGCGCCGGTAGCCCATTTACCGGCTTCAACGGGTTCGGCGACATCATGGACGCCTTCTTCGGCGGGGCGGGTGCCAGCCGGGGTCCCCGCAGCCGGGCCCGCACCGGTGCCGATGCCCTGATCCGGCTCGAGCTGGACCTGGTCGAGACCGCGTTCGGTGCCACCAAGGAGTTGATGGTCGAGACCGCCGTGCTGTGTACGGCGTGCACCGGTGCCGGTACTGCACCCGGTACCCATCCGCAGACCTGTACGACCTGCAATGGCGTGGGCGAGGTGCAGAGCATCCAACGCTCCTTTCTCGGTCAGGTCATCACCAAGCGCGCCTGCCCAGCATGTGGCGGGGTCGGTCAGGTCATCCCTGAACCGTGCCCGCAGTGCGGCGGTGACGGCCGGGTCCGATCCCGGCGGAGTCTGTCGGTCAAGGTCCCGGCCGGCGTCGAGGACGGCATGCGGATCCGGTTGTCCGGTCAGGGCGAGGTCGGCCCCGGCGGCGGCCCCGCCGGCGACCTGTACGTGGAGATCCACGAACGCGACCACGACATCTTCACGCGGGAGGGAGCTGATCTGCACTGCCGGGTCAGCCTCCCGATGACAGCGGCGGCGCTGGGGACCACTTTGTCCCTGACCACCCTGGACGGCGAGCAGGAGATCGAGATCCGCCCGGGCACCCAGTCGGGATCGATCATCACCCTCCGCGCGGCGGGGATCCCGAAGTTACGTGCGACCGGTCGTGGCCACCTCTACGTCCACGTCGAGGTGATCACTCCGACCCGGCTCGACCCCGAGCAGGAGGAGATCCTGCGCAAGCTCGCTGCGTTGCGCGACGAGGAACGCCCCGTGTCGACCAGGGCCGGAGGCGGTGGACTGTTCTCCCGAGTACGTGATGCCTTCAACGGCCGCTGACCCTGAGCAGGTCCCGACGACGACTCCGCCGGTGTTCTTCGTGCATTCCCTCGAAAGCGACTCCGACGAGGTTCTTCTTGACGGGGCGGAGGGTCGGCACGCTGCCACCGTCCGCCGGGTGGGAATCGGGGAGACGCTGCGGATCTCCGACGGGCACGGTGTCGCGATCGACGGTCGGGTCGTCGAGGTTGTCGAGGACGGCCTGCGAATTGCGGTGCTGCGACGGGTGCCGGTCCCGGTCCCGGAGCCGGAGTTCGTCGTCATCCAAGCCCTGCCGAAGGGCGATCGGGGTGAACTCGCTGTTGCGCTCATGACCGAGGTCGGAGTGGACCTGATCGTTCCCTGGCAAGCCAGCCGATGTGTGACCCGATGGCACGAGGCACGCGGAGTGCGAAGCCTCCAGCGCTGGCGCAGCGCGGCGCGGGAGGCGAGCAAGCAATCCCGACGTCTGCGAATGACCCAGGTGGCCGAACTGACCACCACCCGCGATGTGTGCGCAATCCTGGTCGGCGCCGAGTTGCCCATCGTCCTGCACGAACGAGCCGAGCATGGCTTCTCGACCCTTGAGCTACCGCGACGGGGCCGAATCGCACTCGTCGTGGGTCCAGAAGGGGGGCTGACCGATGCCGAGTTGCAAGCCCTGCGGGCAGCTGGTGGACAGCCGGTACGTCTCGGGGAGGCGATCCTGCGTACCTCGACTGCCGGCGCGGCTTCGGTGTCAGCACTGGCGGCCGCCGTCGGCCGCTGGGGCTGACCGGCCCGCTGCGACCCGGACCTCTACGGTGCACCCATGGCCGACTCAGACTGCCTCTTCTGCAAGATCGTCGCCGGCGAGATCTCCGCCGACATCGTCCATGAGACAGACAGCACAATGGCATTCCGTGACCTCGAGCCGCAGGCCCCGGTGCACGTCCTGGTGATCCCCAAACAGCATCAACCCAACGCTGCTGCGCTGGTCGGAGCCGATCCGTCGGGCCTGGCCGAGGTGATCGCGTCGGCCCACGTCGTGGCGGTCACCGAAGGCATTGCCGAGAGCGGATACCGCCTCGTGGCCAACACCGGCGCCGACGCCCATCAGACCGTCTTCCACGCGCACGTCCACGTGCTGGGCGGCCGCACGATGAGCTGGCCGCCCGGCTGATCGGGTACGAACCGGAAAAGCGGGCAGGGTATGTCGGCGGCCTGGGTAAACTGTCGATATCCGAACAGTTCCCAGACTTGGAAAGCAGGGCCGCAGCACCGTTGCCCACTGTCCCGCATAACCCCGAGAGCGATCCACGCTCGCCCGCTGCGTCCGCTACGGAAACGACCTCGCTGGCTGCTCAACAATTGTCATCCACAGCGGTTTCGGCCACCACGATCGTGGTCCCACCGTCGGTCCCGATGGTCAGCCTGCTCGGCTCGGGTGATGAGATCCTGCGGCTGGTCGAGCGGGACTTGCGCGCCCGGGTCCTCGTCCGGGGCAACGAGATCATCATCACCGGGTCGCCATCGGACAATGCCTTCGCAGTGCGGGTCTTCGACGAGTTGATCGCCCTGGTCGGTCAGGGTGGGCATCTGCGCCCGGATGCGGTCTCGCAGGCGCTGCACATGCTCCGCAACGGCGCGACCGAGCGGCCGGCCGACGTACTGAGCCTGAACATCCTCTCCCGGCGCGGGCGCACGATCCGCCCCAAGACGCTGAACCAGAAGCGGTACGTCGATGCCATTGACGAGCACACGATCGTCTTCGGGATCGGCCCGGCCGGCACCGGTAAGACGTACCTGGCGATGGCCAAGGCCGTCCAGGCCCTGCAGGCGAAACAAGTCAACCGGATCATCCTGACCCGTCCTGCTGTCGAGGCCGGTGAACGGCTCGGATACCTGCCGGGCACGCTCTACGACAAGATCGACCCCTACCTACGGCCGCTCTACGACGCTCTGCACGACATGCTCGATCCGGACTCGATTCCTCGGCTCACCCAGGCCGGGACGATCGAGGTCGCTCCATTGGCCTACATGCGAGGTCGCTCGCTCAACGATGCGTTCATCGTGCTCGACGAGGCCCAGAACACGACTCCTGAGCAGATGAAGATGTTCCTCACCAGACTCGGGTTCGGTTCCAAGATGGTCGTCACCGGCGACGTGACCCAGGTGGACCTTCCTGGCGGGCAGCGCAGCGGCCTGCGGGTTGTCCAGTCGATCCTTGATGGAGTCGAGGACGTTGCCTTCACCCACCTCAGCAGCGTCGATGTCGTACGTCATCGCCTGGTCGGCCACATCGTCGACGCCTACGCGCGCTTCGACGCCGAGACTGCTGAGCAGAGTGAGAACCAACTGACCGGCCCCCATGCGACCGGTCCGCGCTCCGCCCGGAGAGCAGACTCCGACCGCTCGGGCTCCGGGGCACGACGCGGCGCTGCCCCGCCTCGCCGGTAACGGACTCGACGCCCACCATGTCCGTGGACATCGCCAACGAGTCTGATATCCCCTTCGACGAGGTATCCCTCGCCGCACTGTGCCGCTTCCTGCTCTGGAAACTCGACGTCAATCCGCTGGCCGAACTCTCGGTTCTGCTGATCGACGTGGAGTACATGGCCAGCTTGAACGAGAAGTGGATGGATTCCTCGGGTCCTACCGACGTCTTGGCCTTCCCCATGGACGAACTGGACACCGCCCGCCGCCCCGACGAGTCAGATCCCAGCCCCGCCCTGCTCGGCGACGTGGTCCTGTGCCCTGCCGTCGCAATCAAGCAGGCCTCGGCAGCCGGGCACAGCTTCGAGGCCGAACTGCATCTGCTGACCACCCACGGCGTGTTGCACCTACTCGGTTATGACCATGCCGAGCCCGACGAGGAGCGCGAGATGTTCGCCGTCCAGCGCCGACTTCTCGACGGCTGGCAGCAGCACCGCGCCGAGGGCGTCCGCTCATGACTCAGACTCAGGTCACCCTGCTGATCATCGCCATCCTGCTGATCCCGCTGGCCGGCCTGTTCGCCGCCGTGGATGCGGCAATCGGGCACGTTTCCCAGGCGAGGGTCTCCGAACTCCGACGGGAGGGGACGCGCAAGGCGGACGTTCTCGAGCGGGTCCTGGAGGACCGGGCCCGCCACGTTTCCCTGTTGCTCTTGCTGCGGGTTCTCTGCGAGCTGTTCGCTGCCGTGTTGTTCACCACGGTGTTGGTTCAGCTGTGGGGACTCGGCTGGAGATCGGTCCTGGTCGCCGGTTTCGTGATGACGATCGTCAGCTTCGTGCTCGTCGGGGTGGGACCACGCACAATCGGGCGGCAACACCCCTACGGAGTCGCCCTGCGTACTGCGACCCTGACCCGGGCCCTGCGGGCCATCTTCGGGCCCGTCACCAACCTGCTCATCCTGCTCGGTAATGCGCTGACTCCAGGACGTGGGTTCCGTGAGGGCCCGTTCTCCAGCGAGGTGGAGTTACGCGAGTTGGTCGACCTCGCCGAGGCTCGTGGCGTCGTCGAACACGGCGAGCGAAACATGATCCACTCCGTCTTCGAGCTCGGCGACACGATCGCCCGTGAGGTTATGGTTCCGCGCCCGGATGTGGTATGGATCGAGGCTCAGAAGACGGTACGGCAGGCTCTGGCGCTTGCCCTTCGCAGTGGATTCTCCCGAATTCCGGTGGTGGGCAACAACATTGATGACATCGTCGGGATTGTCTATCTAAAGGATCTGGTACGCCGTACCCAGGGTTCCGACGAGAATGCCGGCTCCCAGCTCGTCGAGGAACTGATGCGAGCGCCGTCATTTGTACCGGAGTCCAAGCCGGTCGATGAACTGCTGCGGGAGATGCAAGCTCGGCGGATCCACATGGCCGTCGTTGTCGATGAGTACGGCGGCACTGCGGGCCTGGTCACGATCGAGGACATCCTCGAGGAGATCGTCGGGGAGATAGCCGACGAGTACGACGCCGATCAGCGCCCCGCCGTGGAGCATCTGTCCGACGGCTCCATGCGGGTCACCTCGCGGCTGCCCGTCGACGACCTCGCCGACCTCTTTCAGCTCGAACTTCCTGACGAGGACGACATCGACACGGTCGGCGGTTTGTTGGCTCGCGAACTCGGGCGGGTACCGATCCCTGGAGCTCAGGCCACCTACGCCGGCTTGTCCTTGACCGCCGAGAGCACCGAGGGTCGGCGAAATCGGATCGACACACTCCTGGTGTCTCGGGTGCCGGCGGCCAACCGTGTGAGCAATGGAGCTGCTCCCGTTCATGAGTGATCCAGACCACGCTCCGCGCAACCTGGATCCTGAGGATGCGAAGTTGATCGTCCTGGCCCGGGCGGCCCGCGATCGAATCGGTGCCAGCGAGGGAGCCGCGGTACGTGATCGCGACGGCCGAACCTATGTAGCCGCTACCGTAGCGTTGCCGTCTCTGCGGCTCTCTGCGTTGCAAGCCGCTGTGGCCGCAGCAGTGTCCAGTGGGGTCACCGGTCTGGAGGCGGCAGCCCTGGTGTCGGCAGCCGAGACAACCGACGGCGACGGGATATCGGCTGTTCGGGACCTCTCTCAATCGGCAGCGGTCCTCCTGGCCGGCATCGACGGAATAGTACTGAGCACCGATCGGGGCAGCACCCCGTGACCTGCAGGCATCGTCCTCGCGAGACCTACCGTCCGACCAGCCAACCGCACGGAGGATCCCCGACATGACTCAGCCGCCCTACGGACCACCACCACCCCCGCCGCCCTCCCAGGGTGGCCAGCCCCCGTACGGAAGCCAGCCCCCGTACGGAAGCCAGCCGTCCTATGGAGGACAGCCGTCCTACGGAAGCCAGCCGTCCTATGGAGGACAGCCGTCGTATGGAGGACAGCCTTCGTACGGCCAAAGCGGTGGTGCTGGCCAGCCGGGATACGGCCAGTCCGGCGGGTACGAGCAGCCCTACGGCGCCGGTGCGGCGCCGTACGGCGGTCCACAGGGTCCCTACCCACCTCCCCCGCAGAAGTCGCCACTGCCCTGGATCATCGGTGGACTGGTGTTGCTCCTGGTTCTCGGCGGTGTGGGTCTGTTCCTGGTGTTGAAGGACGACGAGCCGACGACGGTGGCGACGACCCAGACCATCGAACAGACCACCGAGACCTCCGAGACGGAGGAAAGTTCGGAAGAGACCACCGAGGAGAGCACCGAATCCACCGAGGAGAACGAGAACGACCTGATCAACGAGGGATCACCGGATGCTGGGGCGGCGTTTCTGGATCTAGTGGCCGCCGGTGACTACCCGACCGCCTTCGGCATGTTGGCCGAGGGCCTTCGGTCCGACTACACCGACGCACAGGCCTTCGCCGACGACTTCTTCAGCGTCGTCGGCGGCACGTCGATCACATCGTCGACTCTGTCCGAGGCCTTCGGCCACGGCGACCACGACGACCTCGTCTTCGACCTGGAAACCGATAGCGGACCATCCGGCGTCCTGCTGGCCGTCATCGAAGAAGGCGGCGAGCTAAAGGTCTTCGATTTCGTGAGTTCCTGAGCTCGCACTCCCACAGCGAGCCAACCAGGCTGCTGCTCAACCCGGCTCCGACATCGGACGGCCCAGGAGCGCCGTACCGAAGGCGTCGGGGTCACTGACCCAGACGTAGAAAGTCCGTGCCACCCCGGTGTCGTCGAGGTGCAGCACGTTGACTCTGCGCCGCCCCGGCCACCAGCCACCTTTCAACCGCGCCTTTGGCCAGTCCTCTGGCAGTCGGTCTGCCACAGCCTCGCGGATGGCGTAGAGCGGAAGAAAGCCGAAACTCGATACCTGGCGCAGCCCAGCAATATCGAAGCTGATTCCGTGGATTCCGACAGTGACCCGGTAGGTCGACACGAGAAGGATGACCACGGTCAGCAACAGCGCGAAGCCGATCGCTCGCCAAGTCGACTCACCCTGGGAGATCTGCAGGATGGTGTAGGCGGGCGCGGCCATCGCCAGCAGGCCGCGAACCAGCCGACCGGCGGGCAGGTGCGCTGCGTAGCGCAGCGCGGCCGGCATCTTCGTCGCCGACCGCTTCGTCCTGCTGGGAAACACGAAACTGAAGGCGTTGATCTGCCGCAGGTGCGCGTCGCGTTCGGACGACCACCGCCGGAGAGCCTGGGAAGGGGATTGCGGCGATGCTCTGCTCGGCTTGGGCCGCCCGTTCGCCATAGGTAGTTCTTACCCGATCGCCGGGAGCGAGACAGCCGTGACGCGGTCCAATGGAAGGCTGGGCCACATGCGAAGCGGCTTCGGGTGTCTGGTCGGGCGACCCAATACGGGCAAGACGACCCTCACCAATGCCCTTGTGGGTAGGAAGGTCGGCATCATCAGCGATCGGCCGCAGACCACGAGGCACGCCATTCGCGGCATCGTGCATCGTCCGGACGCCCAGCTCGTCGTTGTCGATACTCCGGGCCTGCACAAGCCGAGAACCGTCTTGGGACAACGACTCAACGGCATCGTTCGGACGACCCTGGCCGGTGTGGACATCGTCGTATGGTGCGTTCCGGCCAACGAGAAAATGGGCCCCGGCGACCGGTTCATCGCGCGTGAGCTGCGCCAACTGCGTGGTTCGTCGCTGATCGTCGCGGTGACCAAGACCGACCTGGCCAAGTCCGACCAGGTGGCTCAGCAACTCGTGGCCGCGAGCACGGAGATCGACGCCGCGCACTATGTGCCGCTCAGCGCGAAGTCCGGTGCCGGAGTCGACACCCTGCTCGATCTGATGATGGAGTCGCTGCCCACGGGTCCGGCGCTCTATCCCGACGGGACGTTGACCGACGAGCCGGAGAAGGCGCTCGTCGCCGAACTGATCCGCGAGGCCGCGCTGGCCGGCCTCGAGCAGGAACTGCCGCATTCGGTGGCCGTCACCGTGGAGGAGATGACCCCGCGCGAGAACAGCGACCTGGTGGATATCCAAGCAGTCCTCTACGTCGAACGGGCGAGTCAGAAGCCGATCCTGCTGGGTCGGCGCGGCGAGCGGATCAAGTCCATCGGCACCCGCGCGAGGGTCCAGATCGAGGCACTGCTGGGGAATCGGATCTATCTGGACCTGCACGTCAAGGTGCTCGGCGACTGGCAGGACGATCCCAAGAAGCTCCGGCGATTGGGCTTCTGAGCGGCTGGCTGCGCCAGCTCAAGCCTGACGGACACCGACGTACAAGGTCCGCACGGTCAACGAGAAGAGGTCGTCGCGGTGGCCCAGCCAGGCCGGGTCGGCCGGATCCAGCAGCTGATCCCACGACGCCCGGTCTCGGTCGTCGAGAAATCCGCCGGAGGCCATCCGGTCGACGCGGTGCGCGAAGCCGGCCAGAACAGCCTCTCGGGTCGATTGCGCCAGCGGTGTCGGCTCTTCGAACAGCGCGCTGACCGTCGTTATGTCGGCCAAACCCGCAAGGCGCATTGCCGTGGGCCAGCCGTAGGGCATCGGCACCGAGCCCGCAAGCTCAGCGCGCATCCTGGCGAACCAGCGATCCTGAACTGCGTCCAGGCGCACCTCCAGCCCCGGCTCCCCGACGCCGACGTCCCACGGCAGGTGACGGTCGGCCAGCCCGCCCTCGGCCAGAGCCAGCCTTCCGCCGCCGGCCAGGAGACTGCTGAGCCCGGTGATCACTGCCTGCTGATCACCGACATGGTGCAGCGAAGCGCTCGCCCAGATCAGATCGGCGCCGGCCAACTGAGCACGGACGGGTTCGACACCATCGGTCAGATCGTGTTCGATCATCGTGATCTGGCCGGTCAATCCTGCTTCGTCGATCTGTCCTGCTGCGGAGGCAAGAACGTCAGGATCGCTGTCCAGGGCAAGGATCTTGGTCGCCTCGGGCAGCGCTCGGGCCAGGGCGATGGCCATGGGCGCTTGGCCGCAGCCGATGTCGGCCACGCGTCGATCGGTCGGCCTAGTCAGCTCCGTGGCGATTTGCGCGTACCAGAGTTGTTCTTGGGTGCCGGTCGCCGGGGAATGATGGCTGTGT
>JACCQS010000330.1 GCA_013814015.1 Geodermatophilaceae bacterium
GGCCACGGCCAGCTTGCCGCCGAGGTGCAACAGGAACGTACGGTCGCTGACCTTGCCGACCGTCACGCCCTCGACGGTGCGCAGGAAGCCCACGATCTCCTGGGCGTGGGTGCCGTCGGCTGCCGAACAGGTGACATCGACGACCAAGCCATCGGGACGGGAATCGACCACGTCGATCGCGGTGACCGCTCCCCGGGAGGTCCCGACTGCGGTGGCGATCCGGCCGATGCTCGCCGGATCGCTGTCAGCGGTGAGCCGGACGGTGATCGAGTACGACGCACCGGTGACCAGGCCGCGAGCCGCAGACGGGACCGGCGCTGCCTCGGGCGCGGGCACCGGGACGGCGGCGGGCTGGGGCGCTGGGTCGGGCACGGGCACGGCGCGGGGTTGAGGCGCCGTGTCCGGTATCGAGGGATCACTCACAGCGTGGGAGTCTGCCGCACCGAGTCCCGCAGGTTCGACCAGGCGCCGGTTCGCTACCCAACCGGCCAAATGAGGTTTGGTCAGGCCTCGAGCCGACGGGGCCCGCGGATCGGAGCGCCAGGCGGGCGGGTCGATCGCCGGTGCTGACTGAGCTCCGGGAAAGGGGTGGCCAACTGCACCGCGATCCATCGCCGAGCGACCCCCGAGGGAACTCCCGTCTGAGCGCCTGCCCGAACTACGGTGGACGTCGTGAAGCTGGGACTGTTCGGAATCAACATGGGTGCACTGGGTCAGGAACCGCAGCGTGCCGTCGAGGTGGCCAAGGCGGCCGAGTCCGCGGGCTGGGAAAGCGTCTGGACCGGCGAACACTTCGCCCTTCCTGACCCGGCAATCCCCGGCTCCCCGGTCTCCCCCGACACCCCGATACTGGAGCCGTTCGTGGCGTTGGCGCACATCGCGGCGCAGACGACGACTCTGCGACTGGGCACTGGCGTGACGGTGCTCCCGCTCTACCAACCGCTGGCCCTGGCCAAGCAGGTCGCCTCGCTGGACCGGGTCTCGGGTGGTCGCGTGCTGTTCGGAGTCGGCGCTGGGTACTTCGAACCGGAGTTCGCTGCGTTCGGAATCGCGCTGGACTCACGCGCCTCCCGGGTGGACGAGATGCTCGAGGCGCTGCCCGCTCTGTGGTCCGACCAGGCAACAAGCATCGAATTTCAGGGCCGCACGATTCCCGGCCTGCGCGCCGAACCTCGGCCGATCCGGTCGAGCGGCCCCCCGCTGCACATCGGTGGACACGGCGCTGCTGCCACCCGCCGAGCGGTCACCCACGGCGCGGGCTGGTACGGGTGGTCGATGAGCCCCGACAAGGCCGCGGCCGCGATCGCCCGACTTCAGGAGGCGCAGACGAAGTACCAGCGACCGAACGGCCTCGGAACTCTGGAGATCTCAATCACGCCGCCGCATCGGATGCCGCTGGATGCCGAACTCATCGCCCGGTACGCCGAACTCGGAGTGACCCGGCTGATCCTGCTCGCGCCCGGCGAGAGCCACGAGCATCAGGACGAACTGCTGGCCTTTGTCACCGCCGCACCACCGACGTTGCTCGGCTAAAACGCAGCAGATACGGCCAGCCGGGCGGGCGCAGACCGTACGATCACGCGACGATGACTCAGGCCATGGCGCCGATCCGAGTGCTGCTCGCAGAGGACAGCTACGTCGTACGCGAGGGTGTCCGCGCACTCATCGAGACCCAGGACAGCGTGGAGTTGGTCGGGACCTGCGGTGACCTGCCGAGCCTGATGGCCGCCGTCGAGGAGCAACGGCCGGACGTGGTCCTCACTGACATCCGGATGCCGCCGAGCCAGACCGACGAAGGCGTCCGTGCAGCCCAGTGGATGCGGCGCGCCCATCCTGGGATCGGGGTGGTCGTGCTGTCGCAGTACGTCGAAGCTGACTACGCCGTACGGCTTTTCGAGCAGGGTTCCGGTGGGCGTGCCTATCTGCTGAAGGAACGGATCGGTGACGTCGAGGATCTGGTCGAGGCGATCCAACAGGTACATCGCGGTGGCTCGGTCGTGGATCGAGCCGTGGTCGATGCCCTGATCACAGCTCGGGCACGGGAGCACTCACCGGTCGACGACCTCACCCCGCGCGAGCAGGAGGTGCTCTCACACATCGCCCGAGGCAGCAACAACAAGGCGATCGCTGAGCAACTCGTACTGTCCCCCCGGGCCATCGAGAAGCACATCAACGTGATCTTCGCCAAGCTCGGCCTGGCCGACGAACCGGACAGCCATCACCGGGTACGCGCGGTTCTGCTCTACATCGCGGCGACGAGCGCGGACCAGCCATGAGGTCGCTGGTGTGCAGACACCACCCGGGCCGACATGCCCGCACGGTTTCGCCGCAAGCCTCGTCGGGGAATGATCGTCCGTGATGCCTGTGACCGTGCTCATCGTCGATGACCAGATCCCATTCCGGGACGTGGCCCGAATGGTGGTGGACATGACTGACGGGTTCGAGGTGGTGGGCGAGGCCAGCGGTGGTACGAGCGGCGTCGCAGCAGCCTCCGAGCTACACCCCGCACTGGTGCTGATGGACATGAACATGCCCGACATCGACGGGTTCGAGGCCACCCGCAGGATCCGGGCCGATCAGCCTGACACCTGTGTGTTGATGCTGTCGACGCACGACCCGGCCGACTACCGGGCCCAGGCCCTGGAAGCCGGCGCCTTCGACTTCATGACGAAGTCCGATTTCGACCCCTTCGTGCTGGAAGAAGCCTGGGCGGCCAACGCAGCCGAGAGCTGACCCACCCCGCCAGTCACAATCCTTGGCGGTCTTGACGGAAACCACCAGGTCGCACGCATCCTGGCGGTCTTGACGGAAACCACCAGGTCGGCTCAGCCGGGCTGCTGCTGCTCGAGCCCCCCGGTCGGCAGCGGGAGGGCAAGTCGAATGGTGGTGCCGTGGTCAGGTTTCGAGTCGACGGTCAGGGAGCCGCCGGCGGCGTCGGCACGGTCGGTCATGTGGGTCAGCCCCGCGCCGTACACCGCGGAAGCGGCATCGAACCCTCGGCCGTCGTCGGTGATGGTGACCGTCAGCGTCGACTCGGTGCCGTCGAGTTCGATGTGCGCATGCCTCGCATGGGCGTGCCGTACGGCGTTGTGCAGCGCCTCGACGGCGCAGAAGTAGGCGGTGGCCTCGACCTCGCGCGGATACCGCCCGGAAGCGCGGTCCAACACAGTGACGGCCAGGTCGGTGCGGCGGGCATGCGCCGACAGGGCCGCGGCCAGCCCCTCGGATTCCAGCAATGGTGGGTAGATCCCGCGGGCCACATCGCGCAACG
>JACCQS010000140.1 GCA_013814015.1 Geodermatophilaceae bacterium
AGAGCAGGAGCGAGCGAATGAACGACGAGCGCCAGCTTCGGCGGTAGTGCGCGGTCTCCGAGCAGTGCCGGTCCGGCAGCTTTGATCACGAAGTTGATGACCGCAAGTGCACCGATCGCCCACCACAGCGTTTCGCCGGTTGTCATGCCGGCTCCGCGAGGTGAGTCAGCTCCGAACTACGCCCACCATGGCCGATGAGCACCACGAAGGCGGCCAGCGACGAGAGCAGGACGGCAACGCCGACGGGCGCCACGAGCACCAGTCCGCCGGTGAGCAGGATTGCGATGCCCGCGATCAACGGTGCCCGCGGCGTCGAGCGGAACGATTCCAGCAGCAGGACGAGGAAGAACCCGGGAAAGACAAGGTCGAGACCGAGGGACTCGACCAGGGTCAGTGGAGGTGCCGCGACTACGCCGACGACGGTTCCGAGGATCCAGGCCGGCCACTGAACCGCGCTGGCCCCGAACATCGTCAGGCGGTCGTAGCGTCCTTTCCCCCGATAGGCCGCGGCCCAGGAGCCGTCGAGAATGGTTTGCCCCGCCAGCGCGCGCTTCCATGCCGGCCCGGTCAGACTTCCGGCTACCGCAACTCCCATCGGCAGGAACCGCAGATTTATCAACGTCGCAGCGCCGAGGGCAAGCGGCAGGCCGCTGCCGGCGGTCAGCGTCGTGAGCAGGGCGAGCTGCCCCCCGGCGGAAAAGACGATCGCCGAGCAGATGATCGTTGGTAACCCGGGCCAGCCGAGTGTGGTCGCCAAGGCGCCGAAGCTGACCGCGACCGGGAACACCGCCAGGCCCAGCCCGACTCCCACCCGCAAACCCGGACGCCAACCGAACTCAGCCGAGGATCCTGATCTGCTCACCTCGGCGCTCGTCGCGTACGCACCGGCTGATGGTGCCTTCCGGCCGCTCACCGGTCCGCGGCGGGGCGTCAACGGGCTGGCAGTGCGGGTGCTCGAGGCGGCTGACCCGGGGGCAGGCAGCCCGGAGCGCCGCCGCTGGATGACTGACCCCGGTCGTAGGCTGGATCCGTGCCTGATCCGTCGACGTACCGCCCGGCGTTGGGCAGCATTCCAGAGGGACCGGGTGTCTACCGCTTTCGCGACTCGTACGGGCGGGTCATCTACGTCGGCAAGGCCAAGTCGCTGCGCAGTCGGCTCAACTCCTACTTCGCCGATCTCGCCGGGCTGCACCCGCGTACCAGGCAGATGGTCACCACGGCTGCCGCTGTCGATTGGACCGTCGTCAGCACCGAGGTCGAGGCCCTACAACTCGAGTACAACTGGATCAAGGAGTTCGATCCGCGATTCAACGTCCGCTACCGCGACGACAAGAGCTTTCCGAGCCTCGCAGTCACCTTGTACGAAGAGTACCCGCGACTGCAGGTCATGCGCGGCCCGAAACGCAAGGGCGTCCGGTATTTCGGCCCGTACTCACATGCCTGGGCGATCCGGGAGACCCTGGACCTCCTGCTGAGGGTGTTCCCGGCGCGTACTTGCTCGGCCGGGGTGTTCAAGCGAGCCGGCCAGATTGGCCGGCCGTGCCTGCTCGGTTACATCGGCAAGTGCTCGGCGCCATGCGTGGGCAACGTCACTGCGCAAGAGCACCGCCAAATCGTGGACGACTTCTGCGATTTCATGGGCGGGCGTACGGACAGTCTTCTTCGCCGCCTCGACCAGCAGATGGCCGCCGCCGCGGCCGAGCAGGAGTACGAGCGAGCCGCGCGCCTGCGCGATGACATTGGCGCTCTGCGGCGAGCCCTGGAGAAGCAGGCAGTGGTGCTGGGTGACGGCACTGATGCCGACGTGGTCGCCTTCGCTCAGGATGATCTCGAGGCATCCGTCCAGGTCTTCCACGTCCGCGGCGGGCGGGTACGTGGCCAGCGGGGCTGGATCGTCGACAAGGTCGAGGATGTGGGCACCGATGATCTCGTCGCTCAGTTCCTGTTGCAGGTGTACGGCGCAGACACCGTCGATGACGCCGACGGTTCGGGGGCGGCCACGCGCGACGCCGTACCCCGCGAGATCCTCGTCCCGGGACTGCCCGAGGATGTCGAGGCCCACATCCGGCGGCTCAGCAACCTGCGCGGCGGTCCGGTGGGTATCCGCGTTCCGCAGCGCGGCGACAAGCGAGCGCTGATGGAAACCGTGCAGCGCAACGCTGGGGAGGCATTCGCCCGGCATCGGGTCAAGCGCGCTAGCGACCTGACCGCGCGCTCCCTGGCGCTGGCCGAGATCCAGGAGTCTCTGGACCTCTCGGAGGCGCCGCTTCGGATCGAATGCATAGACGTGTCCCACGTCCAGGGCACGAACGTCGTCGGTAGCCTCGTCGTGTTCGAGGACGGCGTCCCCAAACGCTCGGACTACCGCCGATTTCTGATCAGCGCCGAGGGTGGGCGCGATGACACCTTGTCGGTGGCCGAGGTCGTCCGCCGTCGCTTTGCGCGCTACCTCCGGGAGCAGTCCGAGAGCGGTGGCGGACTGGTGGGCGAGGCAGCCGACGGTCCCGAGATCGCTCTCGGTGCTCGGAAGAAGTTTGCCTACCCGCCCAACCTCGTCGTCGTGGACGGGGGCGCTCCGCAGGTGGAAGCGGCGCAAGCTGTCCTGGCAGACATGGGTATAGAGGACATCGCAATCGTCGGGCTGGCCAAGCGGATGGAAGAGATCTGGGTCCCCGGGCAGGCCGATCCGGTGATCCTGCCCCGGACGAGTGAGGCCCTGTACCTGTTGCAGCGCATCCGAGACGAGGCGCACCGGTTCGCGATCACCCACCACCGCCAGCGCCGGTCCAAGAGCATGCTGGCCTCGCTGCTGGACGACGTGCCAGGACTCGGTGACGTACGACGCAAGGCCCTGCTGACCAAGTTCGGCTCACTGCGAGCCATGCGTGCTGCCGACGTGGATCAGGTCGCCGAGGTACCCGGCGTCGGTCGCAAGACTGCCGAGGCTGTCGTTGCTGCCCTGGCCGAGAATCCAGGAGCGAGTCCGCAGTGACCTCCTTACCTGACTGGTCGTCCTACGTCGATGTCGTGATCCGGTATCTGCGCGATTACTACGTCGACGCTGACGTGGCAGAGCGAGTCGTGGAGAGGTTGCGCCGACGCCACGCCGACGGTGCCTACGACCAGTCGAACGACGACCAGGCTTTTGCCGACGCAGTCACTCAGGACACCGTGGCCGCCAGCGCGGATGCACACCTTCAGTTGCGCTACAGCGTGGCGCAGCTGCCGGAACGGGACACCCTGATCGTTCCGGAGTCAGGTCGTCACCCCGAGGAAGCCGCTTCGGCCGGCCACGGATTCGTCCGAACTGAGCGGCTGCCCGGCAACATCGGGCTGGTCGAGATCGGCCAGTTCTACCCGGCCAGGATCTCCGGGAACGTCGCAGCCGCGGCCATGACGCTGATCGCCGACACCGATGTGCTGCTGATCGACCTGCGACGTTGCCCGGGTGGAGAGCCGGACATGGTGGCTCTCGTCGAAAGTTACCTCTACGACGAACGGACCCAACTCAACTCCATTCACTTCCCGGCTGAGAAGCGCACGGTGCAGTGGTGGACGGACCCGTTCGTTCCCGGTCCGCGGTTCGGTGGGACGAAGCCCCTTTACGTGCTGCTCAGCACCCAGAGTTACTCCGCCGCAGAGGGTTTCAGCTACGACCTACAGCAGAATGGCCGTGCGACCCTGGTGGGCGAGCCGACCGCCACTGGTGTTTCGTATTTCGACTACCGCTACCGGGTCAGCGATCACCTGATGTTCTCGGTTCCGTCCGGGTACGTGGTCAACCCGATCTCCGGACGGGGATGGGCGCCACAAGGCGTACAGCCCGACATCCGAGTGCCGGCACACGAAGCGCTGGACACCGCCTACGCCCTGGCACTCGAGCACGTACTAGGACTGGGCGCCGGCGGGTGGCGAGCTCGGATCGCCACTGAAGCCGAAGTGGCGTTGACTTCAGACCGTCCCGTCGAGCGTGACCATTGACCGGCCAGATGCTGCTGTGGAAGGGGCTGGGCTCCTGGCGCGCAGAGGTGAGCGCCCGCTATGTCGGCGCGCATCGAGGCTTTGTCGGCGATCTCACAGTCGACGCGGCCGGCTGCGTGCTCACCTATCCTGACCTCGCACAGCGCGTCTCGCCGTAGTTGTCGCGTCCGAGGACCGGGCACACTGACCGCCATGTCCAAAGACTCGGCGCGCATGGACCTGGCCGAGACCGGCCCGCCAAGCGGCCTGGACATCGTCCTGGTCACCGGCCTGTCCGGCGCCGGACGAAGCACGGCCGCCAAGTGCCTGGAGGACCTCGGTTATTTCGTCGTCGACAATCTGCCGCCCGCGCTGATCGCGACCATGGTGGAACTGGGCAGCAGTTCCTCCGGGGCGGTCACCAGGCTGGCGGTCGTCGTGGACGTACGCTCACGGGCGTTCTCCTCCGACCTGACCGGCACCCTGATCGACCTCGATGAGCGTGGTTACCGGCCCAAGGTGCTCTTCCTGCAGGCCCGCGACGACGTCCTGATCCGGCGCTTCGAGTCGGTCCGTCGTGCACACCCGCTGCAGGGTGGGAGCCGCCTGTCCGACGGGATCACCGCGGAACGCCTCCTGCTGACGGACCTGGCCGGTGTCGCCGACGTCACCGTCGACACCAGCGACCTCAATGTCCACCAGCTCCGAGCCACGATCGAACTGGCCTTCGGGGCCGAGTTCGTACCTACCCTCAAGGCGACCGTGATGAGTTTCGGCTACAAGTACGGGCTACCGCTGGACGCCGATCTGGTTGTTGACGTTCGATTCCTACCCAACCCGCATTGGCTTCCCGAGTTGCGTCCGCTGACCGGGCAGAATCCGGAGGTCAGGGCCTACGTCCTCGGTCAGGACACCGCCGGAGAATTTCTCGACTCCTACATGGAGATCCTGCGGCTGATCGGTACGGGCTATCAGCGCGAGGGCAAGCGCTACCTGACCCTTGCTGTGGGATGCACCGGCGGGAAGCACCGCAGCGTGGCGATGAGCGAGGAACTCGCCGCGCGCCTGACCGCCGAGAGTGTGCACACGACTGTCGTGCATCGCGATCTGGGACGCGAGTGAGCCCGAGCAGCCCTTCGCCGCGCATCGTGGCACTCGGTGGTGGGCATGGTCTGGCGGCGACACTGGCCGCGGCCCGAGAACTGACATCCGAGCTCACGGCGATCGTCACGGTGGCGGACGACGGGGGATCCAGTGGACAGATCAGGCGGGAGTTCGACGTGCTGCCGCCGGGTGATCTCCGGATGGCACTCGCGGCGCTGGCCGGATCGGCTCCCCAGCACAGCGACATGGCGACCCTGCTCCAGCATCGGTTCGGCGGCCGCGGTGCGCTGGCGGGGCACCCGGTGGGCAATCTTCTGTTGACCGGCCTCGTCGAGGTTTTCGGCGGAGACACCGTGCGTGCGCTGGATGTGCTTTGCGAGCTGATCGGAGCTGTCGGCCGGGTGCTCCCGATGTCGACCATTCCGCTCGAGATTACCGCCTGGGTGGAGGCAGTCGACGGCCGCAACCCCCTGGTAGGCAAGCTTGTTCGCGGTCAGGTAGCAGTGGCGACGACTCCGGGTCGGGTGCGGTCGGTGCATCTGGTCCCGGAGGCGCCGCCGGTCTGCGAACCAGCAGCCGCGGCCATCCAGGCCGCCGACGTCGTCGTCCTCGGACCTGGGTCCTGGTTCACCTCGGTTCTGCCACACCTGCTTGTGCCAGGCTTGATGAGCGCGTTGGAGCTCACGTCGGCGCACGTCATCGTCGTGCTCAACCTGGAGCCGCAAGCGGGGGAGACCGAGGGTTTCTCACCTGAGGAGCATCTTCGCGTGCTGCGGGAACATGCCCCGCAGCTCGCCGTGGACACGGTGGTCGCGGACGCATCGAGGGTTGTTGACCGGCGTGGTCTATTGAATGCCGTGCAGGCATTGCGAAGAGACGGCCGACCGGAGCCGCGGCTCGTCCTGCGGCCAGTCGCGAGAACAGCAGACGGGGACCAGCATGATCCGCGACGATTGGCAGTAGCGCTCGCCCACGTGATCGACGGCGCGACAGAGACAGAGGAGCTGCCCGCATGGCCATGACCGCCCAGGTCAAGGATGAACTCTCGCGCGTGCCGGTCACGAAGACGTGCTGCCGGAAAGCCGAGCTCACTTCGCTGCTGCGCTTTTCCGGAGGTCTGCACATCATCGGCGGCCGGGTGGTGATCGAGGCCGAACTCGACACTGCCTCAGTGGCTCGGCGGGTACGACGCGACGTCAGTGAACTGTTCGGCTATGCCAGCGGCATCTCCATGCTCTCCGGTGGGAACCTGCGCAAGGGATCCCGCTATCTGGTTCGGATCGTGAAGCACGGTGAGGGGCTGGCCCGCCAGACCGGCCTGGTCGACATGCGCGGACGGCCCGTCCGCGGGCTGCCGGCAACCGTGGTCTCCGGAGGGGTGTGTTGCTCGGAGGCTGCCTGGCGCGGAGCGTTTCTCGCGCATGGTTCGCTGACCGAACCCGGCCGGTCCTCCTCCATGGAAGTGACCTGCCCGGGCCCCGAGGCAGCGATGGCTCTGGTGGGTGCGGCGCGACGTCTCGGCGTCTCGGCGAAAAGTCGCGAGGTTCGTGGTGCCGATCGAGTGGTCATCCGCGACGGCGATGCGATCGGTGCGTTGCTGACTCGCTTGGGTGCCCATGACGCAGTCCTGGCCTGGGAAGAGCAGCGGATGCGCCGTGAGGTCAGGGCAACGGCCAACCGGCTGGCCAATTTCGACGACGCCAACCTTCGCCGCTCGGCCCGCGCGGCGGTTGCCGCGGGTGCTCGAGTCAGTCGCGCCCTGGACCTACTCAGGGACGACGCCCCCGACCATCTCCTGGTGGCCGGCCGGCTCCGGGTCGAACACGGGCAGGCCTCCTTGGAAGAGCTCGGGCAACTCGCCGACCCGCCGATGACCAAGGACGCCGTCGCCGGGCGGATTCGCCGACTGCTGGCGATGGCCGACAAGAAGGCACGTGACCTCGGGGTGCCGGATACCGAATCCGCCGTCACCGCCGAGATGCTCGCGCCCTAGTTCATCCCCGGCACGGTGTCTTAGACCGTCGGAGCGCGGATGACCACTCGTCTCGCTAGGGTTTACGTGCAGGCGTCCGCTGACGAGAGGGAATGCAGTGACAGTCCGGGTAGGTATCAACGGCTTCGGTCGCATCGGCCGCAATTTCTGGCGTGCGGTCAGCGCCGGCGGCCATGACATCGAGATCGTCGCTGCTAACGACCTCGGCGATGTCGCCACGATGGCCCACCTACTGTCCTACGACAGTGTCGGCGGTCGGCTCGGCAAGCAGGTCAACGTCGTCGACGACGGAATCGAGATCGACGGCAAGACGCTCAAGATCCTCGCCGAACGTGACCCGGGCGCCCTGCCGTGGGGTGACCTCGGCGTGGACATCGTGGTCGAGTCGACCGGGTTCTTCGTCGACGCCAGCAAGGCACGCGCGCATGTCGACCAGGGCGGCGCCAAGAAGGTCATCATCTCCGCACCGGCCAAGGGCGAAGACCTCACCGTGGTCATCGGGGCCAACGAAGGCACCTATGACGGCTCGCAGGTCATCATCTCCAACGCCTCGTGCACCACGAACTGCCTTGCGCCCCTGGCCAAGGTGTTGCACGACAGTTTCACCATCGAACGCGGCCTGATGACCACGATCCACGCTTACACCGCGGACCAGAACCTCCAGGATGGCCCGCACTCGGACCTGCGCCGGGCTCGCGCAGCTGCTCTCAACATCGTGCCGACCTCGACCGGGGCCGCCGCGGCCATCGGCCTGGTCCTGCCCGACCTCAAGGGCAAGCTCGACGGGTACGCGCTACGCGTACCCATCCCTACCGGGTCGGTCACCGACCTCACCGTGACTCTCGGCGGGGACGCCAACCTCGACGCGATCCAGGCGGCCTATCAGGCGGCCGCGGACGGCCCCCTCAAGGGCCTCCTGCGCTACAGCGAGGCTCCTATCGTGTCCTCCGACATCGTGGGTGACCCGGCGTCGTGCATCTACGACGCACCGCTGACCAAGGTCACCGGGAACCAGGTCAAGGTCGTGGGCTGGTATGACAACGAATGGGGATACTCCAACCGGTTGGCCGATCTCGCCGTCCTCGTCGGCTCGAAGTAGAGGCGGCGCCGAGTGCGCTCGCTGTCAGACCTCATCTCAGCCGGAGTCCAGGGCACCCGGGTCCTGGTCCGCGCAGACCTCAACGTCCCGCTCGACACATCCACCGGCGACCCGATCATCACCGACGACGGCCGGATCGTGGCCAGTGTCCCGACCCTGCGCAAGCTGATCGATGCCGGCGCCCGCGTCATAGTCGTCGCGCATCTGGGCCGTCCGGAGAACGGTCCGGATCGGTCCCTTTCACTCGCGCCGGTGGCCATCAGGCTGGCCGAGCTGTTGGGCCAGGCGGTCAGGCTCTCCACCGATGTGGCCGGACCGGACAGCAGTGCCCAGGCCAATGCGTTGACCGACGGAGATGTGCTGCTATTGGAGAACGTTCGCTTCGAAGCCGCCGAGACGAGCAAGAATCCGGAGCTGCGAGGAGTTTTCGCGGATCAACTGGCCGGACTGGCGCAGGCCTACGTCGATGACGCTTTCGGCGCCGTACACCGCCGGCACGCCAGCGTCTACGACGTCGCCCTGCGCCTGCCGCACGCCGCCGGCGATCTGATCCATGCCGAGGTCGAGGTCCTGGACCGGTTGACGGGCGAGCCGGCCCGCCCCTACGTCGTGGTGCTCGGTGGGTCGAAGGTCTCGGACAAACTGCCCGTGATCCAAGCGCTGTTGCCCACGGTCGACCGGCTGCTCGTCGGTGGCGGAATGTGCTTCACCTTCCTCGCCGCCCAGGGCCACGACGTTGGTGGGTCGCTGCTGGAGGAAGACCAGGTCGAGGCCTGCCGAGAGCTGCTCGAGCAGGCAGGGGACCGGATCGTCCTGCCGGTCGACATCGTGGTCGCAGAAGCGTTGGTGGCCGATGCACGGTTGCAGGTCGTCGCCGCGCAGCGGATACCGTCAGACCGGAAGGGTCTCGACATCGGGCCACACACCGTCGCCGCCTTCACCGATCATCTGAAGGACGCCAAGACGGTCTTCTGGAATGGACCGATGGGCGTTTTCGAGCTCGCGCCGTTCGCCGCTGGTACTCGGGGCATCGCCGCGGCGGTTGCTGCCGTCGACGGGTTGTCCGTCGTGGGTGGCGGGGACTCGGCAGCTGCAGTACGCCAACTCGGGCTCGATGAGTCGGCCTATTCGCACATCAGCACCGGTGGCGGTGCCTCGCTGGAATACCTCGAGGGCAAGCAGTTACCTGGCCTGGCCGTACTCGAGAACGCCGCGACCGAGTCCACCACGTGAGCCGAGCCAAGCGCCGACCGCTGGTCGCCGGCAACTGGAAGATGAACCTCACCCACCTCGACGCGATCGCTCTGGTGCAGAAGCTCGGCTTCAGCCTGACTGACAAGCAGCTGCACACCGCCGAGGTGGTCGTTCTTCCACCGTTCATCTCGCTGCGTAGCGTGCAAACGCTCGTGGACGGGGACAAGATCGCCATCTCCTACGGCGCACAGGACCTGTCCCCACACGCGAACGGCGCCTACACCGGAGACATCAGCGGCCAGATGCTCGCGGCCCTCAGATGCAGCTACGTGCTGGTCGGGCACTCCGAACGACGCGAGCAGCACTCCGAGGACGATGCGCTGGTCAACGCCAAGATCCGTGCCGCCCGTACGGTTGGTCTGCTGCCGATCCTGTGCTTGGGGGAGGGACTGGAGGTCCGTCAAGCTGGAAGCCAGATCAGCCACTGCCTGGCCCAATTGGATGCCGGTCTGGCCGGTCTGTCGGCCGAAGACCTCGGCGAGTTCGTCGTGGCCTACGAGCCGATCTGGGCGATCGGCACCGGGGAAGTCGCCACTCCGCAGGACGCTCAGGAAGTCTGCACAGCGCTGCGCAAGCGGCTGAAACACGCGTACGGCCCGGAGGTCGCAGCTTCGACGCGTATTCTCTACGGCGGTTCGGTCAAGGCGGACAACGCCGAGGGCATCTTCGCCCAGCCGGATGTCGATGGTGGGCTCGTGGGTGGAGCCAGCGTGCAGGCCGAGGACTTCGCCGCGATCTGCCGGGCCGCCACCGTCGACTGAACCTCTCAGGCGTGAGATCCCCAGCGCCGTCCCAGTCCCGATGGAAGGCAGGAATGAAAACCAAGCGGACGCCTACCCGCGTCGCTCTCGGTTGGCTCCCTGTGCTTCTGTCGACGGTGCTGCTGCTCAGCGCTTGCTCCAACGGTGAACCAGACATCGAGGAGGCGGCAAACACCGCAGAGGCATCTCAGGACGCCGCTGTGGAAGGAATGCGGGCGCCATCGACCGCAGACGGAGGAACTCTGCGGGCAGTTGCGCCGGCCGTCGACAGCCTCGACCCGGCACGGTCGTATCTGCCCTGGGTATGGAACCTGATGCGGCTCTACACCCGCACCCTTGTCACCTACGACTCCGCCGCTGGTGCAGCCGGCGCCGAGCTGGTCCCGGACCTGGCCGCCGGGCTCGGAGTGCCGTCGGACAACAACCAGACATGGACCTACACCCTGCGGCCCGGTACGGCGTTCGAGAACGGACGACCGATCACCGCGCAGGACGTCAAGTATGGAATCGAACGGTCCTTTGCCTCAGAGGTCATCGTCGGCGGACCGCTGTACGTCGTCTCGCTGCTGGATGATCCCACGGCGCCCTACCCGGGGCCGTACTTCGTTCCGGAGGATGGCGACCCCGCGCCGACGCTGGCCACCATCGAGACGCCGGACCCGGCGACGATCGTGTTCCGACTCAACCGGCCGTATGCCGCCTTCGACCAGGTGATGGCCCTGCCGTCGTCCAGTCCTGTTCCGGTGGAGGCAGATACCCGGGAGTACTACGGCCAGGCACCGATGTCCTCGGGCCCGTACAAGGTTGCCTCGATAGACCCGGTGACCGGGATCGTGTTGGAGCGCAATGCTGCGTGGGATGCGGCCACCGACGACGTACGCACCGCTCGCCCCGATCGGGTGGAGGTGCACACCGGGCTGGCCGCCATTGAGCGGGATCAGCGAATTCTCGGCGGGTCGGCCGACCTCGATCTCGGCGGGGGCGTGGCACCGGAATCGCTCGACCGAGTGCTCCAGGATCCGCGTATCGCCCCCCGGACAGACCAGATCGCCACCGGGGCGCTGCAGCTGCTGGCCATGCCGTCGACTGTTGCGCCCTTCGACAACCCGGCCTGTCGACTGGCGGTGGCTGCCGCCGTGGACGTGGCAGCAGTCCAAGCGGCGCTGGGTGGGCCGGCGCTGGCCCAGCCGACTCGCGGGTTGTGGCCGAGCATCGTCGCCGGAAGCATGCCGGCGGTCAGTTCTGCGCCGGCCGCAGACATCGGCGAGGCCCGGCGTCAACTCTCGGCCTGTGGTCTGCCCGATGGCTTCAGTACGACCATCGCGGCGCCCAACCAGGCGCGGTCGCTGGCCGTCGCGGAGGTGGTCCGGGCGAACCTGCGAGCCGTCGGTATCGAGGCCACCGTCGAGGGACTGGACCCTGCCACCTACTACGCCTCCGATATCGGATCGCCGGCAACGGTGGCCGCCAACGGGTACGGCATCCTGCTCACCCGCTGGAGTGCTGATTTCCCCGATCCAGCCTCGTTCCTCGGCCCGTTGGTCGACGGTCGCGAGATCACCGCAGCCGGAAATACCAACGTTGCCCAGCTGAACGATCCGGCGCTCAACGGCCTGGTCGACTCCGCGTACGCCGCGCTCGACCCCGCGTCGGCGCTGACCGTGTGGGAGACCGTGGCCGAGACGGCGACCGGCAGTGGCTCCTACGTGCCTGTTGTGGAGGAACGAACCGTCCTGCTGGCCGGGGAGCGTCTGCACAACGCAGTCGTGCATTGGGCCTACGCAGGCTACGACCTGGCAACGGTCGCCGTCCGCGGGTAGGCGCTGAGCCCGGGCGGATAGGCGCTGAGCTGAGAATGCGGGAGCCCTGGCGACGGGTGCAGCGCCATTGACTACTCTTGCCCCTTGTGAAGCTTCTATTGACGATCGTGCTGGTCATCACCAGCCTTCTCCTGATCGTCCTCATCCTCCTGCACCGTGGCCGTGGCGGCGGACTGTCGTCGATGTTCGGTGGCGCGGCGAGCGCGTCCCTGTCCGGTTCGACCGTCGTCGAGAAGAACCTGAACCGGCTGACCGTGTTCGTCGCGATCGCGTGGAGCGCCTCGATCATCGCGCTGGGCATCCTCTTGAAGGTACCGACCGTTCCATCGGCCTAACGCTGGGTAATGCCGCCGGCGCATAGTAGGTCCCGAGGACCGTCCGGTCATAGAATCACCCCAGGAGTTCCTCGACGAAGGAGTACAAGCACGTGGCCGGTGGCAGTGCGATCCGTGGAAGTCGGGTCGGGTCAGGACCGATGGGAGAGGCGGAACGGGGTGAATCCGCACCGCGAACCAGGGTGCCCTTCTGGTGTGCCAACGGACACGAGTCTCGTCCCGCTTTCGCCCACGACGCGGCGATTCCGGACAGCTGGGACTGTGCCCGGTGCGGCCTGCCCGCTGGTCGGGAGCAGACCGCGCCTCCTCCTGCCCCTCGCAACGAGCCGTACAAGACTCATCTCGCCTACGTACGCGAGCGCCGGTCCGACGAGGACGGCGAGGCGATCCTGCAGGAGGCGCTGAACAAGCTTCGCGAGCGTCGCGGGGGCTGACCCACTGACCCAAGCTCGGATCAGCCCGGCAGACGTCGGGCATCGGGTGGTCGTGCGTCGTCGACTGCCCGGACAGAGCGGTCCGACCGGTGGGCCGGCCTACACCGACGTCCTCGGGATCGTCGAACACTGCGATGCCGTCACGATTCGGGTACGACGCGCGGACCACACTCTGGTCGAGATATTGATCGCCGATGTCGCTCGGGCAAGGCGGATCCCGCCTCCGCCGGTCCCGCGCGAACGCTGACGTTGCGCGGCTCAGGCCGTTGGCAGGCGGAGCAGCTCCGGCGGCAAGCCGGTGGCCGCAGCTCGGTCGAGGAGCAAGAGCGTACGGACCCGGCCGATCGCTCCGGCTGCCGGGATCTGAACCGGTCCCGCGCCGCTGACCGCCAGTCCGACCGCTGATGCCTTGCCCGGACCAGCTGCGATCAGCCAGACCTCTGCGGCGGATCCGAGGGCTGGAAAGGTCAGGCTGATCCGCACCGGAGGCGGCTTGGGGAAGCCGTGGACAGCGACGACGCTGCGGGTCTCGTAGGCGGCCGGAGCTCCTGGGGCGATCGAGGCCACGTGCCCGTCCTCGCCGATTCCGAGCATGCAGACGTCGAAGCGAGGGACGGAGCCGTGATCCTCCGGGCGCGCAGCGCCAGCTAGCTGATCGGCGTACCAGTCCGCGCCATCCTCCGGCTCGCCGGCGAAGCGCCCATCGTCTGCCGGCATCGGGTGGACTCGCTCAGCGGCCAGCGGAATGTGATCGAGCAGAGCTTCCCGCGCCTGACGTTCGTTGCGCTCCGGGTCCTGGGCAGGGAGAAACCGCTCGTCGCCCCACCACACGTCGACCCGGTCCCACTGCACGGCATCGCGGGCAGCACTGCTTCGCAGAGCGCTCAGGACTCCGATGCCGATTCCGCCACCGGTCAGCACAATGCTGGCCCAGCCGCGCGCGGTTTGCGCATCAACCAGTTTGGTGATCATCCGCGCGGCCACGGCATCGGCGAGAAGATCAGCGCTCGCGTGGACGACCACCTCGGGATAGCGGGTCATCTGCGGCTGCCCTGGACCTTTCCGGCCACGGTGACATCCTCGCCGCGCTTGTCCGGCGCGGCGGCCGGGTCCTCCCAGATGAGCGAGCGGGTACCCGGGCGGCGGCTCAGACCCCGACTGTTGGTGGCCGCTGCCAACGCCGCGCAATACGACTCGTCGGCGTCCAGGCGGCGCAGTTCTTCGCCCAGTAGTTCACCGATATCCCGCTCGGTGAGAGCAGCACTGCTATCCGGCCGTCCCGACCGGGTCACCACACCGGCGCCTTCACGGTGGTGAATGTAGATCGGATCGGCCCCGGCCAGATCCAACCGCGCGCCGCTGACTCCACCGGGGTCGGGCAGTCCACCCTTCTCGGGGGCCTTCGGATCGGATTCGACGACCTTCACGCTCGTGTAGAGGCGGCTGGACAGCCATCCGGCGAGCAGCGCTGCCGATGCGCTGTCAGGGCGGCCGTACACCCGGCCTCCGGTTACCGTCACGCTCGCACGACCCGGATCGCCGGCGGAGTCCACGGCGGCAGCCAGCATCGAACGCCAGGACGTGATCCGGGTCCAGGCAAGGTCGGTGTCCCCGGGCGCATAGTCGCTCGCCCTTGTCCGTAGCGCATCGAGGGCATTGTCGTGAACGGCGCAGTCAGTGACCCGGCGTTCGGCCAGGACGCCGAGACCATCGGTACCGAGTCGATCCGGAGCCTTGCCCGGCCACCAGGTCACGACAGGTACGTCGGGGGCGAGTAGGGGCAGGACGACGGACTCGGCGTGCAAGGCGAGCCGGCCGTACATCCGTAGTTGCACTGCCTCGCCGGGACCGAGCCGCCCGCCGACACTGACCTCAGCATCCAGTCGTGGTGTGGGGGCGGTGTTCTCGCGACGAACGACCATCACCAGTCGGCAGGGATGCATTGCCGCAGCGGTGGTGGCGGCCGCTTCTGCCATCTCGACATGCCTCTCCTCGGCTACCACGACGAAGGTCAACGCCAGCCCCGAAGTAACCGCAGCGCCATTGCGCCGGGCGGCGCCAAGAGCTTTGACGACCTCGGTTCCGGTCGTATCCCAGAGTGTGCTCACGGCCGCCTCTGTTCACTGGTAAGAGGCGAAGCGCCGCTCGCTGTGCGCCGTACTCGTTCCTCGCTGCGATGCTCACTCACGGCCGCCTCCAGATCCGGCCGTCGGAGGCCAGCATCTGATCGGCTTCGACGGGTCCCCATTCTCCGGCGCGGTAGTGCGCAGGTTGCTGACCGGCCCAGAACTCCTCGAGCGGGTCGATGACGGCCCAGGAGGCCTCGACCTCCTTGTGCCGAGGGAACAATGTCGCGTCCCCGATCAGGACATCGAGCAGCAGCCGCTCGTAGGCCTCCGGACTGGCCTCGGTGAAGGCCGTTCCGTACAGGAAGTCCATCGCGACGTCGCGGACCTCCATGACGGTTCCGGGCACCTTGGAGCCGAACTTCAGCGTTACTCCCTCGTCGGGCTGGACCCGGACCACCAACTGGTTCTGCCCCAAGGACTCCGTGTCGCTCGCCGTGAACGGCACGTGCGGAGCGCGGCGGAAGGTCAGGGCGATCTCCGTGACCCGGCGCGGCAGCCGCTTGCCGGCCCGGAGATAGAAGGGCACGCCCGCCCAGCGTCGGGTCTGCACGCCCAGCCGCAGCGCGACATAGGTCTCGGTCTTGGAGTCGTCAGGAACCTTGTCCTCCTGCACATATCCTGGAACGCGTTGCCCGGCAAGCCAACCCTGGGTGTACTGCCCACGGATCGCGTACCGGGAGAGGTCGTCGGGCAACGAGATGGCGCGCAACACCTTGAGTTTCTCGGTCCGGATCGCGTCGGGTGTGTACTCGACGGGCTCTTCCATCGCGGTGAGGGCCAACAGTTGCAGGATGTGGTTCTGTACGACGTCGCGAGCGGTGCCGGTCGCGTCGTAGAAGTTCGCTCGCGAGCCGATACCCACGTCCTCGGCCATCGTGATCTGCACCGAATCGACATGATGGGAGTTCCAGACCGGCTCGAACAGGGTGTTGGCGAAGCGCAGGGCCAGGAGGTTCTGGACGGTCTCCTTGCCCAGGTAATGGTCGATCCGGAACACGTCCTGGGCAGTGAACACCGAGTCGACCAGCTCGTTGAGCTCCCGGCTCGAGAGGAGGTCGTGACCGAACGGTTTCTCCACGACGACTCGGCGCCAGTAGCCGGTGATCGAGTCGTCGATGTTGTCCGACATCCCGGTTCGCTGCATCTGCTTGAGCACGATCGGGAAGGAGTCCGGTGGGATGGACAGATAGAAGGCCGCATTGCCGGCCACACCGTGTGATTCCTCGAGGTCGAGCAGGGTCTCGGCCAGCGTGTCGAAGGCGTCGTCGTCGTCGAAGGCTCCGGGAACGAACTTGCAGGAGGCGGCCAATCGCTTCCAGACGTCCTCGCGCCACGGCGTACGGGCGTGCTCCTTGGCAGCTTTGTGGGCGAGTTCGATGAACTCCCCGTCCCCCCAGTCCCGCCGGGCGAACCCGAGCAGCACGAAATTGGTCGGCAGCAGCCCACGGTTGGCCAGGTCGTAGACCGCAGGTAACAACTTCTTCTGGGCAAGGTCACCGGTGATACCGAAGACCACAAGTGCGCAGGGAGGTGGGATCCGGGGGAGCCGTCGGTCCGCATTGTCCCGCAGCGGGTTTCCGGGACGGCGTTGTTGAGTCCTGGCTGGTTTGCGCTGTGCGGATTCCCGGACGAATCCCTGGGCGGATTCCCGAACCTCCGCGGACATCTGCCTAGCCGACCCTCTTGAGTTCGTCACTGACGGAGGTCACGAGTTCATCCCATGATGCGGTGAACTTGTCCACGCCCTCCTTCTCCAGGGTGCGGAATACGTCGTCCAGATCGACTCCTGCTTCGGTGAGTCGAGTCATCAGGGCCGCAGCCGATTCGTACTGGTCTTGGACCGGCGTGCCGATTTCACCGTGGTCCGCATAGGCCTGCATGGTGGCCTCGGGCATCGTGTTGACCGTGTCCGGGGCGACCAGGTTGCTGACATAGAGCGTGTCGGGATATGCCTTGTTCTTGGTTCCCGTGGATGCCCACAGTGGGCGCTGGACGTGAGCGCCCTTGGCGGCCAGCGCTTTCCAGCGGTCGCTCGCGATTACCTCCTCGTAGGCCCGGTAGGCCAGCACGGCGTTCGCTACCCCCGCCTTGCCGCGCAGGTCCTCGTCGGCGCCCGCAGTCTCGAGCCGCTTGTCGATCTCGGTGTCGACTCGGGAGACGAAGAAGGAGGCTACTGACTCCAGTCCCTCGAACCCGGAAAAGTCATCGGCCTGTGCCCGCCGCTCCAGTCCGCTGAGATAGGCATCCATGACCAGCTTGTAGCGCTCGATGCTGAAGATCAGGGTGACGTTGACGCTGATCCCCTCGGCGATCGTGTCGGTGATCGCAG
>JACCQS010000148.1 GCA_013814015.1 Geodermatophilaceae bacterium
ATGTGCAGATACCGGCTATTTCAGTGGTCTGCCGGTTCTCGTATATAGCCGGGGGTCCGGCGGCAAACTCAAGCTGAGACGGTCCAGGCGTGGTCGGGGATCACCCGCATGGCGACGGTGTACGTACCGGTGAAGTGCTCCGCAGTCATGCCGATCGCAGCAAGCATTTCCGCGTACTTGGCCAGCAGCCCGGGCACCTCAGCCGCCGACGGCGCGTCGGGCACGAGTTCAGCCCGCCCGGCGAGCACGATCGCGTCACCGCCGAGCTCATTGGAGTTGAAGTTCAATGTCACTCGGTCGTTGACCGCAATGTGCCGCAACTTCGCAGCGCCGGGCTGGCTGTAGATCAGGCAGGCGGAGCGGCTGGGCGCGAGTCGGGCGGCATCCTGGCTGGGGTCAGAGGCGCCATCGAGCCACATGAACCAGACCAGCCGGGGTGCCGGACGGCCGCTGGGTGTCACGGTGGTCAGCCAGACAAGGGTGTCGTCGGTGAGGCGGCGTAGGACCTGATCGGTCATCTCGAAAGTCATGGCCGCCATCCTGGCTTGACGGCGCGGCACCGTGTCGCCCGCAGCGATCATGCCGAGGATGGGAAACTGGGCCGGATGCACACCTCTGGGCCTGATCGAGCTGAGATCATCATCGATCTCGATGCCATCGCCGACAATGTGGCAACGCTGAAGGCACGGGCGCAGCGCCCGCTGATGGCGGTTGTCAAAGCAGATGGGTACGGGCACGGCCTCGTACCCAGTGCCTTGGCGGCCGTTCGTGGTGGCGCCGACATGCTCGGGGTTACCGTCATCGAGGAAGCGCTGGCTCTGCGCGAGGCCGGCATCGGCGTACCCGTCCTCGCCTGGCTCACGGGGAGCGGCGAGGACCTGACCGCGGCATTGATCCGGGATGTGTCTCTGTCGGCCTCCTCGATCTGGATGCTCGAGGAGATCGCCGCCGCTGGCCAGGCTTGCGGTCACGTTGCGCAGGTGCACCTCAAGGTCGACACGGGGCTGTCCCGCGGCGGTGCGCACATGTCGGATTGGCCGGATCTGGTGGCCGCCGCAGCAGCCGCCCAGGACGTCGGGCAGGTCCGGGTCGCGGGGATCTGGACCCACTTCGCCTATGCCGACACCCCGGGCCATCCGACCATCGGCGTCCAGCTGGCCGGCTTCAACGAGGCGGTCGAGACTGCGGCCCGGGACGGCTTGGGCGATGTCCCCAAGCATGTCGCCAACTCGGCGGCGACGCTGACCCTTCCAGATGCCTATTACGACATGGTCCGTCCCGGGATCGCGGTATACGGGCTGGATCCGATGGGTGGCGACCCGGCGGCGTACGGGCTCCGGCCGGCGATGACCGTGCAGGCTGCGGTGACGTTGGTGAAGCGGGTTCCCCAGGGCTCCGGAGTGTCCTACGGCCACGAGTACACGACTTCGCGGCCGAGCACACTGGCGCTGATTCCGGTGGGCTACGCGGATGGGATCCCGCGCAACGCCACCAACGTCGGCCCGCTGTGGCTAGGCGGGGCGCGCCGCACCATCGCCGGACGGGTGTGTATGGACCAGTTCGTGGTGGACATGGGCGACGACCCGGTCCAGGCCGGTGAGACAGCCGTCCTGTGGGGACCGGGTACGGCCGGCGAGCCCACCGCTCAGGACTGGGCGACGGCCCTGGGCACCATCCACTACGAACTCGTCTCCCGGGTGGGCGGCCGGATGGTTCGGCGCTACCTGAGTTCGGTTCCGGACGAGCTGCCGGGCGCCGTGCGTAGGTCATGAGCCGAAGACCGGGCGCGGTCGAGGTGCTGGGTGGGGCGGCGGTTGGCCTGGTCGCCGCCGGAGCCACGGCAACTGTTCTGGCTCGCCGTTTCGCAGCCTTTCGTCGGCGCGATGCCCAGGCAGACGTCATTTTCGGCGGCGGGAAGTCCGAGGAGAGCGATCCCGTGCTCGACAACGTGGTGCTGACCGACGACGGCTTGCCGCTGCACCTGGAACAGGTCGGGCCCGACGAGGCCAGCCTGACGGTCGTGTTCGTCCACGGTTACACCCTCACGCTGGGCTCCTGGTACTACCAGCGAGAAGCGCTCACGCCGCTGACCGGGCGGTCGCTGCGGCTCCTCTTCTACGACCAGCGTGGCCATGGCGCTTCCGGCTGGGGAGATCCAGATCGCGGCACGATCGACCAGATCGCCGACGACCTGGGCCGGGTTCTCGACGAGCGGGTGTCGACCGGACGGATCGTCCTGATCGGGCATTCCATGGGTGGGATGGCCATCATGGGTCTGGCCGAACGTCGCCCCGAACTGTTCGGCGCGCGGATCGTCGGTGTCGCGCTGCTCTCGACCTCGACCGGCAACCTTGCCTCGGTCGGCTTCGGTATGCCGCAAGCGATCACCGGCCTGAGCACGGCCGTGTTGCCGCTGGTCGCCAAGCTCGCCCAGCAACGGCCGCAGGTCGCCGAACGCACGCGCCGACTGGGTAAGGACATCGCTTTTCTCGCCACAAAGCGGATGACATTCTCCAGTCGCCAGATCGCTCCTGGGTTGGCGTCCTATGTGGACAGGATGATCGCCTCGACCCCGGCCGACGTGATCGGTGCCTTCTTCCCATCGCTGGCCGGCTTCGACAAGTCGGGGGTGCTCGGACCGCTGGGCAACGTGACCACGCTGATCCTGTGCGGTGACGCCGATCGGATGACACCCAAGGCACACAGCGAACTGCTCGCCGAAGAACTGCCGGGCAGCGAACTGGTCATCGTCGACGACGCCGGTCATCTGGCTCTGCTGGAACGCCCGGATGTAGTCAACGAGCACCTGCGGTCGTTCCTGAGGCGCTGTGCTCGACGCAAACCACGCGCCGCGCTCACACTCGTGGCTGCCGACGAGGTCGCGGCCGGACCGCGCGACGCGTGAATCGGCACATACCCGGGCCAACAGGCAGGACATGCCGTTGTCTCTGATGGTCAACCTGCCCACCGCAACCAGTACGCACGAGTTCGGCCGGGACCACCTAGCGCCGCTACTGGAACCCGGCGATCTGATCATCGCCAGTGGCCCGCTGGGCGTCGGCAAGACCGCGTTGGTCCAGGGGATCGGTGCGGGGCTGCGGATCGAGGAACGGGTGCTCTCACCGACGTTCGTCATTTCTCGTGTGCATCGGGGGGGCCGGGTCCCGCTTGTCCATGTGGACGCCTACCGCCTGGGCTCGGTCCGGGAGATCGACGACCTCGACCTCGACGCGGACCTGGCCGAGTCCGTCACGGTCGTCGAGTGGGGCGAGGGACTGGTCGAGCACCTCAGTGCAGAACATCTGCTGATCGAGCTGAGCATCCAGCCCGATCTCGAGACCCGCACCGCCATCCTGACGGGAAGCGGGCCGGGTTGGCACCAGAGACTTTCCGCGATCATGGAGCTGTGACCAGCGCGCTGCGGCCTGTCGTGGTCACAGCTCCTTGATCGCGGGTGATGGATGCTGCCTAGGCTGGATGTCGTGCTCGCTCTGGCTCTGGACACCGCGACTGCGACGGTCGTGATCGGCATCATCGAGATAAGTCCACCGGCTGAGTCCGGTTGGCACACGACGTCGGTACAGGCGGCGCGAACCGTCCCGAGTAACAACCGGCACGCGGAGACCCTCGGGGAGTTGATCCCCGGCGTGCTGACCGAGGCTGGCGTCGGCGCGCCCGATCTCGGGGCCGTCGTCGTAGGGCTGGGTCCGGGGCCCTTCACCGGACTACGCGTCGGGGTGATGACCGCAGCCGCACTCGGTGACGCACTAGGGGTCCCGGTCCATGGCGTCTGCACCCACGACGCCATAGCCACGATGCACAAGGCGCTGGCGGGCTCGGTGCCGGACGGAACGATGGTGCCCGCCGAGGGCTTTGCGGTGGTGACCGATGCCCGCCGTCGCGAGTGCTACTGGGCCACCTATGACGCCTCGGGTACTCGAATCGGTGGGCCCTACGTCAACCGCCCGGACGAATTGCCGGCCAGATCAGACTGGCGCCGCGACGGCTTGGTGATCGGCGACCCGGCTTTCTCCGAAGCCCTTGGAACCGACGTACTCCTGGCCCCGCCGGACCCGATGGGACTCGCGCTGGCGACTTCCGGACTTACGGATGGCGGCCAGCCGGCTGGACCGCTCGAGCCGATGTACCTGCGGCGACCGGACGCGACACCCCCGGCCCCCCGCAAGCCGGTGACGCCACGGTGACCAATGCCGCGCCTCGACAGAAAGTGCTGCTGCGCCCCTTCGGGCTTGGCGATCTGTCAACGGTCATGCGGATCGAGGAGGAACTGTTCGCACCGGACACGTGGACCGAGGCGATGCTGCGTGATGAGCTGAGCCGGACCAAGAGCCGCCACTACCTCGTAGCCGAGGCCGAGGTCGAGAATAAGGCGCAGGTCGTCGGGTACGCCGGGCTCGTCGCTTATCGCGACGAAGGGCACATAGCCACCATTGGCGTACGAAACGCCTTTCAGGGCAAGGGGATCGGCGCACTACTGCTCGATGCGTTGCTGGCCGAAGCGGACCTACGAGTTCCGCGGGTGTTACTCGAGGTGCGCGCGGACGCGGCCATTCCACAGCGGCTCTATCGCAGCCGCGGATTCGCCGAGATCGGTCGCCGGCCCAACTATTACCCGTTGAGCGGCGCGGATGCGGTGGTGATGGCCCGTGGCTGAATCGCGATCAGGTCCACTCGTTCTTGGGATCGAGACCTCATGTGACGAAACCGGTGTCGGGATCGTTGCCGGACATAAGTTGCTGGCCGACGCGGTCGCTTCCAGCGTCGAGGAACACGCCCGCTTCGGCGGCGTCGTACCAGAAGTGGCCTCTCGCGCTCATCTCGAGGCGATGATCCCCACCGTCCATCGAGCCTGTGCCGATGCCGGAATCACACCGTCGGATGTAGACGCGATCGCCGTCACCGCCGGCCCGGGGCTGACCGGTGCCCTGCTCGTCGGAGTCGCAGCCGCCAAGGCGTACGCGCTAGCCCTGGCAAAGCCGTTGTACGGCGTCAACCACCTGGCCGCACACGTCGCGGTCGACACCCTCGAGCACGGAGCGCTGCCTGAGCCGGCGGTGGCGTTGCTGGTCTCCGGCGGGCACTCCTCGTTGCTCCGCGTCGACGACATCACCGGGTCGATCACCTCGCTCGGGTCGACCATCGACGACGCCGCCGGAGAGGCCTTCGACAAGGTTGCCCGCATCCTGGGGCTACCCTTCCCGGGCGGCCCGCACATCGACCGCCTGGCCACGACCGGGTCTGCGGATTCGATTGCCTTTCCCCGCGGTCTCACCGGGCCGCGCGACGCGCCCTACGACTTCTCCTTCTCCGGTCTCAAGACGGCTGTCGCACGCTGGGTGGAACGCCGGGAACGGGACGGGGAGTCGGTTCCCGTCGCCGACGTCGCGGCGGCTTTCCAGGAAGCCGTCGTCGATGTTCTGACCGCCAAGGCCGTACGGGCCTGTCGGGAAACCGGGATCGAGCATCTGATCCTCGGCGGCGGGGTGGCGGCCAATCGCCGGCTCCGCGCACTGGCCGAAACACGCGTCGCCACGGCGGGGCTGCGGCTGCGGGTGCCAATGCCGGGGCTGTGCACCGACAACGGCGCGATGGTTGCCGCGCTCGGCTCCCTGCTGGCCGGCGCCGGCGTGCCGTCGTCCCCGAACGACCTCGGGGCCGACTCGACGCTGCCGGTCACGCTGGTGTCGGTCCGGGCCTGAACATCGACTCCGGGCAGATGTACCCCGGTTGATGAGTTGGCACTCTCGGGACTAGAGTGCTAAATCGGAACGACCGGTATCTGGCACCCGCGACGACAGGCCGGTCGTGCCGAACCACCGAACCATCTGTCAGAGAAATCAATTGCGCACTACGCGACTACGCCCCAGAAGGGGGAGGTCAAGAGAAGTGACGACCGCTACCAAGGTCAGAATCAAGCCCCTCGAGGACCGCGTCGTTGTCCAGGCAAACGAGGCCGAGACGACTACCGCCTCCGGTCTGGTCATCCCGGACACCGCCAAGGAAAAGCCGCAAGAGGGCACCGTCATCGCTGTCGGCCCAGGCCGGATCGACGACAAGGGCCAGCGCGTCCCGATGGACGTCGCCGAAGGTGACACCGTCATCTACTCCAAGTACGGCGGCACCGAGGTCAAGTACGGCGGCGAGGACTACCTCGTCCTCTCGGCCCGCGACCTGCTCGCGGTTGTCGAGAAGTAACTCGCTCCATCGGTAAAGCACAACCGGTTCAACCGCACCATCGGCACGTGTGACCCGCCCCGAAGCCTCTCGTGGCATCGGGGCGGGTCCGTGCTCAACCCCAAAACCTGCGAAGGGACACCACCTCCATGTCCAAGCTGATCCGTTTCGACGAAGCTGCGCGTAGTGGCCTGCAGCGAGGGGTCGACCAGCTCGCAAAGGCGGTCAAGGTCACCCTCGGCCCCGGCGGGCGCAACGTTGTCATCAACAAGAGCTTCGGGGCCCCGACGATCACCAACGACGGCGTCACCATTGCCCGCGAGGTGGACCTCACCGACCCGTTCGAGAACCTGGGTGCCCAGCTGGCAAAGAGCGTGGCCACCAAGACCAACGACGTCGCCGGCGACGGTACGACCACGGCCACGGTGCTCGCTCAGGCGCTCGTGCGTCACGGTCTGCGAAACATCACCGCAGGCGCCAACCCGGCCGCCCTGGGGCGCGGCATCGCCGCCGCCGTGACGGCCGTGAACGACGCGCTGGACAAGGCCGCGACGCCGGTCAACGGACGTACCGAGATCGCCCAGGTGGCGACCATCTCGGCGCAGGACTCCGAGATCGGCGACCTGATCGCCGAGGCGATGGAGCAGGTCGGGACCGACGGTGTGATCACCGTCGAGGAATCGAACACCATGGAGACCAGCCTCGAGATCACCGAAGGCATGCAGTTCGACAAGGGCTACAGCTCGCCGTACTTCGTCACCGACGCGAGCGCCATGGAAGCTGTTCTGGAGAACCCGTACGTACTGCTGCACAGCACCAAGATCAGCGCGTTGTCCGACCTGCTTCCCCTGCTGGAGAAGGTGATGACGGACGGAAAGCCGCTGCTGGTCATCGCCGAGGACGTCGAAGGGGAGGCGCTGTCCACCCTGGTTGTCAACGCCGTTCGCAAGACGTTCGTGGCAGTCGCCGTCAAGGCCCCGTACTTCGGTGACCGGCGCAAGGCCTTTCTGCAGGACCTCGCCGTGATTTCCGGCGGACAGGTGATCGCCCCGGAGGTCGGGCTGAAGCTCAGCGAGGTCGGCGCCGAGGTGCTGGGCAAGGTCCGGCGGGCAACGATCACCAAGGACACGACCACCCTCGTCGACGGGGGTGGAAGCACCGACGAGATCGCCGCCCGGGTCTCCCAGCTTCGCACCGAGATCGAGAACACCGACTCCGACTGGGACCGGGACAAGCTCCAGGAACGCCTCGCCAAGCTGGCCGGGGGAATCGGCGTGATCCGGGTCGGCGCGGCCACCGAGGTGGAGCTCAAGGAGAAGAAGCACCGCATCGAAGACGCGATCTCGGCGACCCGTGCGGCGGTCGAGGAAGGCGTCCTGCCAGGTGGTGGCAGCGCCCTCGTACACGCTGGCGCCGTGCTGGTGGACGGCCTGGGCCTGGAGGGCGACGAGCGCACCGGCGTCACAATCGTGGCCCGCAGCCTGCGCGCCCCGTTGGTGCAGATCGCCGACAATGCCGGCGTCGAGGGCCGCGTCACCGCCGACAAGGTCCTCAAGCTGGGCCTGGGACATGGTTACAACGCCGCGACCGGTGAGTTCGGCGACCTGTCGGCTGCCGGAGTGATCGACCCGGTCAAGGTCACCAAGGCAGCGCTGACCCATGCCGCGTCCATTGCCGCGATGATCTTGACCACGGACAGTTCGGTTGTCGAGGCGCCGGCCAAGCACGAGCACCAGAACGGTCAGGCCGGCGGCCACGGTCACTCGCACGGCCACAGCCACTGACCGCATTCGCTGTCATGGGTGGTGCCTGCGGATCGTTTAGCAGGTCCGAAAGATGAATGATCCCGACAGGTCTGCTGCAGGCTCCGGGATGGATCTCGCGTCAGCCCCCGTGGCAACGCAGCTCGCAGCATTTGAACGGATTGTCCTGGGCAACCCCGTGGTAGCGGCGGTCGTTGAACGGATGCCGCAACTCGAGTTGCCCGGCTGCTATCTCGCGGCCGGGGCGCTGTTTCAGACCGTGTGGAACTACCTCGATAACCGCGACCCCGGTGAGGGAATCAACGACTACGACATCAACTACTTCGACGGTCGCGACCTGAGCTGGGATGCCGAAGACCAAGCGATTCGCCGTGCCTGTGAGCTTTTTGACGATCTCGGCGCGCGCGTCGAGGTCCGCAACGAGGCGCGGGTGCATCTCTGGTACGAGAACAAGTTTGGAGTCGCGTGCCCACCGTACGAAGGCACCGAGGCCGCGATCAGTTCGTTCCCCAACACGAGTTCGTGCTTCGGAATCCGGCCCGGTGCGGAGGGTCTGGTCGTCTTCGCGCCGTTCGGATTTACCGACTTGTTCAGCTTCAGAACGCGACCCAATCCAGTTCTGGCTCCCCGCGATGTGTACGACACCAAGACAGCCCGCTGGCTCACCGAATGGCCTCGCCTGACCGTCCTTCCCTGGCCGCAGGTCGAGCCCAGCGATCCACGGCTCTGACCGGCGCGCACTTCGTGCTGCCGCAATGGGGATACGGCGGGCGGAGATCGGCGAACATCGGGAAGTGCGCCACATTGGTCGTCACCAGGTCGGCACCGAGCGACCGCGAGGTACCTGCGCGCAAGTAGTCCACAACACCGATTCCGGCGTGGCTGCATCGGTAGGCGCGAGCGAACTCACCGGCTCGCCGGGAGATGTCCTCGGTTACCGGAACCCAGCTCAGCACCGAGAAGAGGCCTTCGATCTGGTCGTGTTCGTAGGACGTACCCCTGACAGGAGCTCGAAGCGGGTGAGTTCGCTGGCAATCAGTCAGCGCAGCGCCTGAGGAACGCACTCCGCTGAGCCGGGAACGGGTCCTCGACGGTGCCGTGGCGGTCGCGGATGCGGGCGGACTCGCAGCGTTGACGATCCGATCGCTGGCCCAGGAACTCGGGGTCACGCCGATGTCGGTCTACTACTACGTCGCCAACAAGGACGAGATTCTCGACGGCACCGTCGACCTCGTTTTCGGCGAGATCGCCCTACTCTCACCCGGCGGCGACTGGCGCTTGGAGATGGCTTGCCGTGACCGCTCACGCCTACACCTTGATCGACAGCTACGTGTACGGATTCGCCCTATCGGAGGCTTCGCTGCCATCAACGGCCCGGAGACCGTCGCCGAGGTTGCCGATTCGATGATGCACCTGTTCTCGGCTGAGTCCTACCCACATCTCGTCGAGTTCTCGACCGAGCACGTTCTCAAGCCCGGCTACGACTTCGTTCGAATTCGAGTTCGGGCTCGAGCTGATCCTCGACGGGCTCACCAGATCGTTGTAGCCGACACCGAGCAGTCTCGCTGCAACCCGACCTGCGAATCCCATCCTCCAGTCCGCTCTTCGGTTCACGGGCTAGCCGGACATACATCGCTGGAGCCACGCGATGGTCGCATCGAAGAACCTTCGTTGGAATTCGCGTAGACCGTTGTGCCCTGCGTCGGAGACCAGGGCAAGTGAACCGGAGATCAGCCCGGCGACCAGTTCGACGACGAAGAACGTCGCGATCAGTACGAAGGCGACCGCCAACCGCCCCCGATGGCGGGCGCCGGCGTGGCCTTGCGCAGCTCCGTGCGAGTGACTCTGCGCATGACCATGTGAATGGCCGGATGAGTGGCTGGACGCGTGGCTGGGATCGTGGCGAGGGGAATCGGGGTGGCCGCTGCCCATCGGGCTAGATCCGTTCCGGGTGTACGGCGTCGGTGTGCTGGGTGTGGGTGAAGCCGAGGGCGAGCAGCATCCGGACATGCGCCTCGGCCGGCGGTAGAAGGCCCGGCGTCCGCTGCGTCGGGCGGTGACCACCCGGTGCGCCCGCAGCAGGCGCAGGGCGTGCGAGGCGGCCGACTCGCTCATCGCGCAGACCGCGGCGAGATCGCAGACACACAACTCGCGGTCGAGCATTGCAACGAGCAGCCGCAGCCGGTTGGGATCGGAGAGCAGGTCGAAGATGTCGGCGGTGTCGATGAACTCGTCCTGCGGCCGCATCCGGCCCAGGATGTCGCTCACCCGGGCGGAGTCGACGACCGGCACTGCGCATCCGTCGACCAGCGTCGCTTCGTCATATGAGGGACTGTTCATACGTTACTGATATAGCTCTGCACAGCACATCTACGG
>JACCQS010000177.1 GCA_013814015.1 Geodermatophilaceae bacterium
CGTCGAAGTCCGGCCTTTTCAGTAGGGCCAGCAACTCAGCAGTGTCGACGGGTCCGTCGACTGCCCGCCGGTCCCGGGAGAACCGGATGTCGGTCAGATCACGCTGGCGCCGCCGCTAGATCGCTAGTGCGCGGAGTTGAACGCCTCGAGCACGGTCGACGGAATCCGGCCACGGTCGCTGACCTGGTGACCGTTGCGCCGCGCCCAGTCGCGGATCGCCTGGGTCTGGGCCCGGTCGGTCGTGGCGCCGCTGCGCCCATTCGACGAGGCGCCGGAGCGGCGGGCCTTTGTCACGCGTCGAGCATGTCCCACGTAGGGGGCAAAAGCGTCCCGCAACGACTTCGAGTTCTTGGCCGACAGGTCAATTTCATAGGAAGTACCGTCGAGTGCGAAGGTCACCGTCTCGTCGGCCTCGTTGCCGTCGAGATCGTCGGTGAGAATTACCTGAACCTTGCGAGCCACGTTTTACTCCTGAATGGGTTCGAGGGTGGAATGTCGTGCGAAGGATAGTGAAACACAACGCGAAAACACAATGACGCTCTGGTCACACCTCGCCGTGGCTCAGGACGAGCTGAGTGGCCGTACCAAAGGAAAAAGAATCGTGTCACGTAGCGTGACCGCTTCGGTGAGTACAGTTAACAAGCGGTCGATTCCCAAACCCACACCACCGGTCGGTGGCATCGCATACTCCAACGATTCCACAAAATCTTCGTCCAAGATCATCGCTTCGTCGTCACCGGCCGCTGCGAGTTCGACTTGGGCTGCGAATCGCGCTCGCTGCTCGACCGGATCAGTGAGTTCGGAGTAGCCGGTGCCCCGCTCCACGCCCCCGATGTAAAGATCCCACTTCTCAGCCACTCCAGGCCTGCTCCGATGCGCTCGGGTCAGCGGGGAGGTCTCCACCGGATAGTCGGCTACGAAGACCGGTCCGGACAAGGTGTCGGCCACGAGTTCGTCGAACAGTTCCTCGGCAATCCGGCCCGTACCCCAGGCGCCGTTCACCTCGATCTCGTGTCGCCGTGCCAGCTCCTCAAGTCTCTCCCGCGGGGTATTCGGATCAACTTCTTCACCGACCGCCGCCGTGACCGCCGAATAAAAGTCCTGCCAGGGCCACTCGCCCGAGAGGTCCAGCATCTCGCCGTTGTCACGTTGAATGGTCAACTGACCGTGAATAGCCTCTGCACATGCCTGAATGAGCCGTCTCGTCAACGCCGCGACATCGGCATAGTCGGCGTAGGACTGATAGAACTCCAACATGGCGAACTCCGGGCTGTGCGTGGCGTCCACACCCTCGTTGCGGAAGTTCCGATTCAGCTCATAGACGCGCTCGAGATCGCCGACGATGCAACGCTTGAGATACAGCTCCGGCGCGATTCGGAGATAGAGTGCGAGATCCAGGGCGTTGGAGTGGGTGACGAAAGGACGTGCGGTCGCGCCGCCGGGAATGACCTGCAGCATCGGGGTCTCGATTTCGATGAAACCCTCGGCATCCAGGGTCGCGCGCAGGGTTCGCAGCACGGTGGCCCGGTCGTGCGCCATGTTCCTGGCCTGCTCACGCACGATCAGATCGACGTAGCGCCGGCGTACCCGTAGTTCCTCGCTCATCGCCCGATGAGCCACCGGAAGCGGACGCAGCGCCTTGGCGGTGAAGCTCCACCGCTGCGCGAAGATCGAGAGTTCACCTCGCCGGGAGGTGCCGACCTCCCCGGTGACGAAGATGGTGTCCCCGAGGTCGACGTCCCGCTTCCAGGCGGCCAGGACATCAGGGCCGACCCGGTCCAGAGCCAGCATCACCTGCAGTTCTACGCCGCCCTCGCGCAGTGTCGTGAAGCAGAGCTTGCCGGTGTTGCGAGCGAAGATCACCCGTCCGGTTATGCCGACGACGATTCCAGTCTGGGTGTTGGGCTCGAGGTCGGGATAGGCCGTACGGATCTCGCGCAGGGAGTGCGTACGGGGCACGCTCACCGGATAGACGTCGACACCTTCGGCACGTAGCCGGTCGAGCTTGTCCCGACGAACCCGCAGCTGCTCCGGTACTTCGTCGGGGGGGCTGTCGCTGTTGTTGGCGTCAGTCACCCCATCAACTCCGTGCTCCGCACGGGCGTTCGCTCCGCTCCTCGCTCGTTCCTCGCTGCGATGCTCACTCACCCGGCGAGCCTAGTGACGCCGTGTCGAGGTCGATTCCGACTACCCGGGCAACGCGGTCGAGATCGGCGTCAGAGGCGAGCAGAGCGGCGCCATGACGCCATGCGACTGAGGCAATCATGCAGTCGAGCATGCCTCGTGGGGTGATCCCTGCCCGACGGCACCGGCGGTAGATAATGACCGCTGCATCGAAGTCCGCGGCTGCATCGAAGCGCAGCAGTTCGAACCGCAACAGCAGGCGACGCAGATCGGCTTCCTGCTGGTCGCTGCGCGCCCCGGCCAGGACTTCCATCACGACCGGCTCTGTGACGGCAAGCGGTCCGTCACGCGCGATCAAGGCGGTCAGTCGTTGATCGACCGCGCTGCCGGTTGCTCGGTCGTACTCCACCCAAGCGGAGGTGTCAGCCAGAATCACGCTGCTCC
>JACCQS010000199.1 GCA_013814015.1 Geodermatophilaceae bacterium
GACCCGGACCGATGCATTGGCCGCCGGCTCGTGGGCCGCCCGATCCTGGTTGGGGCTGCCCGGGATCGAGGAAGGCGCACCGGCAGACCTGATTGCTTACGATGCCGATCCGCGGACCGATCTCTCAGTGCTCAGCCGACCGGGTCGGATCATCCTGCGGGGCAGTGTCATCGCCTGACCGCTCCCAAACGGTCCCGCGCAGCCTCGGCATCCTCCGCGACGGCGCGCCGTCCACCATCGCGCCCCAGGGTGAGCACATGCTCGAGCGCCAACCCACAGGCCGTGTCGAATGCGCTTTCCGCGGACACGTCGACGTCCGGCCCCACCCCGGCTCCTTCCCAGTTGGTGCCGGTGACGGGATTGATCGCTCGGCCCTGAGGGACGGACAGCTGCAGATGCGGCCCGATCCGATAGCGGCGCCCAGGGTTGGCACCACCCATGGTGGTCTCCCCGACGATGGTGGCGCGCCCCCGGCATTGCAGGTCATAGGCCAGCTCCTCGGCCCCGGAAAATGTGGCCGAGCCGGTCAACACATAGACCGGTTTGGAACCGCCGAACTTCGTCCCAGGGACGGATGGCGCTGTCCAGAACTGTCGCGTCTGATCGCCGGGACGGTCATAGATGTCGTTGAGGTGCGTCGGATCATCGAACAGGTAACTGCAGTAGTGCGCCACCATCAGAGGCGAGCCACCGGGGCAACGTCGGAGGTCGATGATCAGAACGTCGGTGCCGGCCAGGAGGGTCATCGCCGCCGAGGCGATGGGGGCGGCGACGTTGGCGTCGTGCAGGGTGCGGATGTCGAGATAGCCGACATTGCCATCGAGCCGCTGGGCGGTTGCGATACCGCCCGCCGACAGGAGCACCTCCTGTCGATAGGCATCTTCGTCGAAAACCTCAGCGTCGTTGTCATCCTGCACCGGGATCTCGACAAGGCTGTGCAGGAGTCGGAGACCAAGTATTGCCCAGGCACTTGCGGGCCTTGCACCCCGGCCGGACCGGGCCTGGGAGACTGCGCGACGTGCTGCTGCGGATGTCGACCCTGTTCGTCCGAACCCTGCGGGAGGATCCGGCCGACGCCGAGATCCCGAGCCACCGGCTGCTGGTCCGTGCCGGCTACATCCGGCGAGCCGCGTCGGGTGGCTACACCTGGTTGCCATTGGGCTATCGCGTCTTTCGGAATGTCGAACGGATCGTCCGCGAGGAGATGGACCGGATGGGTGCCCAGGAGGTGCACTTCCCGTCGCTGTTGCCGCGTGAGCCGTACGAAACCTCCGGCCGGTGGAGCGACTACGGGGACAACCTCTTCCGGCTCAAGGACCGGCGGGGTGTGGACCATCTGCTGGCTCCCACCCATGAGGAGATGTTCACCCTCCTGGTGAAGGATCTCTACTCGTCGTACAAGGATCTTCCACTGTGGATCTACCAGATCCAGACCAAGTTCCGTGACGAGGCGCGGCCCCGGGCGGGCCTGCTGCGGCTCCGCGAGTTCGTCATGAAGGACTCCTACTCCTTCGACATCTCCGACGCAGGACTCGACGCTTCCTACGCGGCCCACCGCGCGGCCTACATCGCCACCTTCGATCGGCTCGGCCTGGATTATGTGATCGTCTCGGCGATGTCGGGTGCCATGGGTGGGTCGCGCAGCGAGGAGTTCCTGCACCCCAACGAGGTCGGCGAGGACAGCTTCGTCCGCAGCGCCGGTGAGTATGCCGCGAACGTCGAGGCGGTGCGTACTCCGGTACCCGACCCGGTCCCGTACGACGACGCCCCGCCGGCCCACGTCGAGGACACCCCCGAGACGCCGACCATCGACACCCTCGTCGCGCTGGCCAACGAACGGTTTTCGAGGGGTGATCGCCCCTGGTCTGCCGGCGACACGTTGAAGAACGTGCTCGTCATGCTCGCCCACCCCGACGGGACCCGGGAACCCCTTGCCATCGGGTTGCCCGGAGACCGGGAGGTGGACGCCAAACGTCTGCAGGCTCAGGTGGATCCGGCCACAGTGCAGCCCTTCACCGAGGCCGATTTCACGGCGAATCCAGCCCTGGTCAAGGGCTACATCGGCCCGGCCGCACTGGGTGAGAAGTCGCCCAGCGGCATCCGCTACCTCGTCGATCCACGAGTCGTCGAGGGCACCCGCTGGCTGACCGGTGCCAACGAGACCGGCCGACACGTCTTCGACCTGGTATGTGGTCGCGACTTCACCCCGGACGGCACGATCGAGGCAGCCGAGATCAAGTCCGGGGACCAGGCCCCGGACGGCTCGGGACCCCTCGAACTGGCTCGCGGGATCGAGATCGGGCACATCTTCCAACTGGGTCGCAAATACGCCGAGGCGCTCGATCTCCAGGTGCTCGACGAGAACGGGAAGCTCGTCACGGTGACCATGGGCTCGTACGGCATCGGGGTCTCCCGGGCGGTGGCCGCGATCGCCGAGTCCACCCACGACCAAGCTGGCCTGTGCTGGCCACGCGGGGTGGCACCCGCTGACATTCACGTCGTGGCGGCAACCGGCAAGGATCCAGCGGTGTTCGAGGTAGCGCAACGGCTGGCTCAGGAGCTTGTCGACGGCGGGCTGGCCGTGCTCTACGACGATCGTCGCAAGATAAGTCCCGGGGTGAAGTTCACCGACGCCGAATTGATCGGGGTGCCGACCATTGTCACCGTCGGACGAGGACTGGCTCAGGGCGTGGTCGAAGTGCGGGACCGACGTAGCGACCAGCGCACCGACGTCCCTGTCGTCGGTGCAGCCGCCTCGATCCACCAGGCCATACCCGGCTGAAGGTCCTCGGCGGTGTTAATGTGCTACCATGTAGCACATGGAACGCATCGGTGTTCGGGAACTGCGGCAGCACGCCAGTAGGTACCTGGCGCGGGTGAAGGGGGGCGAGATCATCGAGGTTACCGACCGTGGCGATCCGGTAGCACGACTGGTTCCCATTCCGAAAGATGTGCACTCCCCGGAAACGACGGTGCAACAACTGATCGATGCAGGTGTGCTGCATCCAGCGACCTTGGACTACCGACAACTCCCCGCACCTCTCCCAGCCCGAGCGGGCCAGCGGCCGTTGAGCGAGATCCTGGAGGAAATGCGCAACGAAGAGCGCTACTGACATGCTCTATCTGGATTCATCGGCACTGGTTAGGTTGGTCTTGACCGAGCCAGAAAGCTCAGTGCTCGCCGGTGTCGTACGTACCGGACCGGGAATGATCAGCAGCGCTCTCGCCCGGATCGAAGTCATTCGAGCGGTGCGACGCAAAGGACCGGTTGAGGAGAAGTCAGCGCGCCTTCTCATGGCATCGGTCGACTCCGTCGACATTACGGATCAGATCATCAATGAAGCCGGGAGGATCGGGCGGCTTCAGCTCCGCAGCCTGGACGCGATCCACTTGGCGACCGCGCTTGAACTGAGGTCCGCGTTGACCGGATTCGTTGCCTATGACCGGCGCCTGCTCGATGCCGCGGCCACGCTCGGGCTGCGCCCCATGAGCCCGGGCCTCGACGGCTGATTCGTCGGCTCGCCGGCGACGAATCTAGGCTGCACGCCGTGGCACGCGCTCCCGTCCTTACCTCCCAGGCACAGGACTTTGCCCGTTGGTACCAAGAAGTCATCGCCAAGGCGGAGCTGGCCGACAACGGCCCGGTCCGCGGGACGATGGTGATCCGACCGTGGGGATATGCGGTCTGGGAGCGGATGCAGCGCGAGGTCGACGACCGGATCAAGGCCACCGGCGCCCAGAACGCGTACTTCCCGCTGTTCATCCCGCAGAGCTACCTCCAGCGTGAGGCCGAGCACATCGAGGGCTTCAGCCCGGAGCTCGCCGTGGTCACCCATGCCGGCGGCAAGGAACTCGAGGAGCCGGTCGTCGTCCGGCCCACCTCGGAGACCATCGTGAACAGCTTCTTTGCCAAGTGGGTGCAGTCCTATCGCGACCTGCCGATGCTGGTGAACAACTGGTCCAACGTGGTCCGCTGGGAACTGCGGCCCCGGATCTTCCTGCGCACCACCGAGTTTCTCTGGCAGGAGGGGCACACCTGCCACGCCACCGAAGCGGATGCCGGCGCATACGCGCGCCGGATCCTCGACGACGTCTATGCCGATTTCATGGAGTCGGTGTTGGCCATGCCGGTGCTGCGCGGGCGCAAGACCCGGCGGGAGCGGTTCGCCGGAGCAGTGAGCACGTTGACCTGCGAGGCGATGATGCGCGATGGCAAGGCCCTGCAGATGGGGACCAGCCACGAGCTGGGTCAGAACTTCGCCAAGAGTTTCGGCGTCCGGTTCTCTGCCGCAGATGGTGCACAAAACTATGTCTGGCAAACCTCGTGGGGGGTGTCCACCCGGATGGTCGGCGGGTTGATCATGTGTCATGGCGACGACGCGGGTTTGCGGATCCCGCCCAGGCTGGCCCCGATCCAAGCCGTGGTCATGGTGGTCAAGGACGGTGATGGGGTCAGCGAGGCTGCGGCACAGTTGGTCTCAGAGTTCACCGCGGCTGGAGTTCGGTGCGAGCTGGACGCCCGTACGGACACGCCGTTCGGTCGCCGGGCGATCGACCGGGAACTCAAGGGCGTACCGGTACGGGTGGAGGTCGGACCCCGCGAACTCGCCGACGGGACCGCCGTACTGGTCCGCCGGATCCGGGGCAGCAAGACGTCGACCCCACTGGCCGGACTTACCGAAGCGGTCACGCGGGCACTGATCGAGGATCAGGCCCAGCTCTACGTCGAAGCGTCGACGCGCCGCGAAGCCGCCACCGCCGACGTGAGCACTGTCGCCGAAGCTGCCGAGGCGGCGGCCACCGGCTGGGCTCGGATCGACTGGGCCGCCCTCGGTCCGGAGGGCGAAGCGATCCTGGCCGAGCAGGCGATCAGTGTCCGGTGCCTGGTACGGGCCGACGGGCGCCTTCCCGACAGCGACGACGAGCCGGGCCTGATCGCGGTCGTCGGCCGCTCGTACTGACGTCAACCGGTGGACGTCCGAGCCGGTCTGGCAGAATAGGACCGCGAACGTGCCGTACGGCCCTCTACCCGCTACGGATCACGTCCATGAAGCGTCGCAAGTCCGGACCCACCCGGCCCTCGCGCGCTCACCCGCACCAGAACTCGAGGAGCAGTCCCGCACGTGTCCACCAAGATCAAGCTCATGCGGCGCGGCAAGACGCGCCAGCCGTACTACCGGATCGTCGTCGCCGACTCGCGCACCAAGCGGGACGGTCGATCGATCGAGGAGATCGGGAAGTACCACCCCAAGGAGGACCCCTCCTACATGGAGGTCGACGCCGAGCGCGTGGCGTACTGGCTCGGTGTCGGCGCCCAGCCGACCGAAGCCGTCCGGGCCATCCTGAGGGTGACCGGCGACTGGCAGAAGTTCTACGGCGAGCCCGCCCCCGAGCCGATGAAGGTCAAGGCCGCCAAGCCGGACCGCCGGGCCGCGTTCGAAGCTGCGACCCAGCTCGGTGGAAGTGAGCCCGACGCCGCAGCGACCACGCCGAAGAAGAAGACCGCCAAGCCTGCCGACACCAAGAGCGCCGACGCCCCGAGCGCCGATGCGCCGAGCCCCGATGCCAAGGCCGACGTGCGCGTCGACCGGACCGACAAGACCGACGTCGAGGTCGACGTGGAGGCCCAGAGCCCTCGCGCCGGTGCACGGCAGGCCGCTCCCGAGCCTGAGGTGCCGGCGGCGCCGGGCACCGACGCCTGATGCTCGAAGACGCTCTCGAGCACCTGGTTCGGGGGATCGTCGATCACCCGGACGACGTGCAGGTCGATCTGGTGACCAACCGACGTGGCCGCACCCTCGAAGTACGGGTCAACCCGGAGGACCTCGGCAAGGTGATCGGCAGGGCCGGTCGTACGGCAAAGGCGCTGCGTCAGATCATGACCAGCGTCGGCGGCCGCAGCTTGCGGGTCGATGTCGTCGACACCGACGGTCGCTGACCCGCGGACAACCAACCAAGATCATGAGCGCCTCCGGTGCAGCCCCGCTCCACCTGAAGCGCTCACGATCGTGAAGACCGTCGTTGTCGCCAGGATCGGTCGCCCACAGGGCGTCCTCGGCGAGGTCACCATCGAACTGCACACCGACGCTCCGGAGGAGCGCTTCGCCGATGGCTCGGTCCTGACCACCGACCCGCCGGAGCGCGGCCCGCTGCGGATCGAGGCGGCGCGTCAACACGGGTCGGCCTGGGTGCTCTCGATCGAGGGCATCGAGGACCGGCCGAGTGCAGAGACCTTGCGCAACACCCTGCTTCTCGTTGCCGCTGATGAGCGGCCGCCGCTCGACCAGGTCGACGAGTTCTACGACGACCAGCTGATCGGACTTCGGGTCGAGGACACCGAGGGCTTCGAACTAGGGCAGGTCCGCAGAATCTCGCACGTCGGCGGTGACCTGTTGGTCATCCGACGAAACGACGGCCGGGAGCTGTTGGTGCCCTTCGTGTCCGCCATCGTGCCCGAGGTGGACCTAGCGGCGGGCAAGGTGGTCGTCGATCCGCCGCCGGGCCTGCTCGAACTGTGATCAGCTCAGCGGAGAACAGCATCCCTGTGACGATCCGCGTGAAAATCGATGTCGTCACGATATTTCCCGGCTATCTGGAGCCGTTGAACGAATCTCTGGTCGGAAAGGCGCGCGAGAACGGCCTGCTGGACATCGCCATACACGACCTGCGTGCCTGGACCGACGATGTGCACCGAAGCGTTGATGACCCCCCGTACGGCGGCGGACCGGGCATGGTCATGAGCCCTGAGCCGTGGGCGCGGGCGCTGGAGTCCGTTCGGCCGGATGGCATCCGGCTGGTCGTACCCACTCCGGCAGGTCGGCCCTTCAACCAGGCGATGGCCGCCTCCTATGCACAGGAGCCGCATCTCGTATTCGCGTGCGGGCGTTACGAGGGGATTGACCAGCGAGTGATCGACTGGGCCGCCGAGCGCGGCCCGGTCGACGAGGTGTCCTTGGGGGACTACGTCCTGGCCGGTGGTGAGGTCGCGGTCCTGGTCATCGTCGAGGCACTGGCCCGCCTCATCCCTGGCGTCCTCGGCAATTCCGGATCCGCTGCTGATGACTCCTACTCGGCCGGGCTGCTCGAAGGACCCAGCTACACCCGCCCGGCGACCTGGCGTGGATTCGACGTACCCGAGGTCCTGCGAAGCGGTGACCATGCGGCCATAGCCAGGTGGCGCCGCGAGCAGTCCCAGGCCCGTACGGCGCAGCGACGCCCGGATCTGCTGCCAGAGACAACAGACCCGACATGAGCGCTCGGCCCGAACCGACTCAGGGGCACCCTGCTGCGCGCGAATCGATCTGATGGATCTACTGGCCGGCTACGGGTCCGGTCCAGGTGTGCGCCTGGCCAGCCGAGTGCTCCTTCTCGATCGCCACCAGCGGGTGCTGCTGTTCGGAGCTCGGATCGTGGAGCTGCGTACCGCCCCGGCCGAGGTCATCTTCTGGTACACCCCCGGGGGAGGGGTGGATGCCGGCGAATCCCTGCGGGCTGCCGCCGTACGCGAACTCGCCGAGGAGATCGGCTTGGTCGTGGCTGAGGCCGACCTGGAGGGACCGGTGTGGTTACGGCGATCGGTGGACCAGTTCCTCGGCACGAGAATGGATTCCCGTGAGACCTTCTTTGTGCTGCGCGAGGTCGACCACGTCGTCGACGTGACCGGGCAGACCGAGATCGAACAGTTCGAGGATCAGCCCTATCGCTGGTGGACTCTCCGGGAGATCGCCTCGAGCCGCGAGAGCTTCGCCCCCCGAGATCTCGCGACGGTCCTGCCGGCGGTATTGGCCGGGCCGTGGTCGGGACCACCCGAGTTCATCGACGTCCAGAGCGGGGACCGGCGCAGCTGAGCACGGTGCATTCGACACCGCATCCCGATTGGGAGCGAAAACCGTCCATGTGGCACCATTGAGAGCTGCTGGCCGGCGATCTCATCGTCTGGCAACGGCCATAACGCCCCCGGGGTTCATGTGGACGTTCGCAGTGCTGCCCCGAGGTACCCCGACCCGAAGACCGATCCGAGACCTTTCCAGAACGGACACGCGATGAACACCCTGGACGCACTCGACGCTGAATCCCTGCGCGACGACATCCCGGACTTCCGGCCCGGTGACTCAGTCAAGGTGCATGTCCGGGTCGTGGAGGGCAACCGGTCCCGGATTCAGGTGTTCCAGGGCGTCGTGCTGCGCCGCCAGGGCGGCGGGATCCGCGAGACCTTCACAGTTCGCAAGATCAGCTTCGGCGTAGGCGTCGAGCGCACCTTCCCCGTGCACACTCCGGTGGTCGAGAAGATCGAGGTCGTCACCCGCGGCGATGTCCGCCGCGCGAAGCTGTACTACCTGCGCGACCTGCGCGGCAAGGCCGCCAAGATCAAAGAGAAGCGGGACACCGCGACGCGCTGAGCACAGCAATGTCGCCATCTCGGCCATCGCGCAACCCACCGTCGTAGGCTGAGTCAGCCATGAGCAACCCAGTCGAACCGCCCAGTCCTGCTCGGGCCGACAGTGGGTATCACCGGGAGAACCTTATCGACCAGCCCGACCACAAGGATGGTCACGTTCCCCCCGGGGCCACCGCAGGCCTGGACGGTCCCGCGACCCGGGTCACCGGCAAGCGCCGGTGGGGTAGGCGTCGGGCGACGGGCCAGCCGAAGAAGAAGGGCTCGCTGCTCAAGGAGCTGCCGGTCCTGCTGATCATCGCCTTCGGACTGGCGGTTCTGATCAAGACGTTCCTGTTCCAAGCCTTTTTCATTCCATCCGGATCCATGGAACCGACCCTGCACGGATGCACGGGCTGCACCGGCGACCGGGTCCTGGTCAACAAGGTCGTCTACTACTTCGGCGATCCCCAGCCCGGCGACATCGTGGTGTTCGAAGGTCCTGACACCTGGGCGCCGGAGGTCCAGATCGCCGAACCGACGAACTGGTTCGCATCGATCATGGCCACCCTTGGCCGTGCCATCGGGGTAGGACCGCCGAGTGAGAAGGACTACGTGAAACGGGTGGTCGCCGTGGGCGGTCAGACCGTCGAGTGCTGCGATGCGCAGGGCCGGGTGCTGGTCGACGGGGAACCGGTGGAGGAGCCCTACATCGTCACCAACAGCCCGCTGCCGACTCGCTCGTTCGCGGCGGTGACCGTCCCGGAGGGACGGTTATGGGTGATGGGTGACAATCGCGCGGGTTCGGCCGATTCCCGGTACCACGTCACTGATCAGTACAGCGGCACCATCGCAGTGGACGACGTGATCGGCAAAGCGGCCATCATCGTGTGGCCGTTCAGCCGTTTCACGGTGCTCGACGACCCCGACATCCAGGGTTTCGGTGCCGCGGCCCTGTCCGGGCTCCCCGCTTACTCCGCCGCGGGCGTCCCCATGGCACTGGGCGCCGGCATCGTTGTGCCCTTCGCCGTAGGACGGCGCGCTGGCCTGCGTGGTCGGTCCCCGCCGAAAGAGGGGGTTCAGCTCATGACGCCGAGAGGGCTGTACGTGTGCCCGGGGAAGACGGATGTGAGCGACCCGAGCCCGAGAGTGCGCTGAGCGACCTCTCCCAGCACGTCGCGGTAGTCATTCGGCGTGGCCAGATCACCTTGAACCAACGCAGCGGGCGCGAGGCCGGGCCAGGCGCCGTGTACGAGTCCGCCGCGGACGCCGCCGCCGAGAAGGAACATGACCCCGCCCTTGCCGTGGTCTGTTCCGCTGCTGCCGTTGCGCGCCAGCCGCCGACCGAACTCAGACATGGTCACCACGGTCACATCTGAGATCCGGGGACCGACGTCTGTGGCGAAGGCCGACAGAGTCTGGGACAGGGCCGCGAGGTTGTTGGCCATGTCGCCGGTCACCGCGCCGGCGTTAGTGTGCATGTCCCAACCGCCGATGTCGAGCGTGGCCACCCGTAGACCGGCATCGGCCTTGATGAGTCGCGCGATGTCGGCCATGCGGTCGCCGACCCCGTCGTTGGGATAGACAGCTCCGGGCGCGGGGGTGGGGAACTGGGCCTGGATCGGTATCGCGTCGGCCATCGCCTTAAGGGTGTTCAGGCCGTGGGCTCCGGCCGGATCGTCCAAGCCGGTGAACAGCGACTCCAGCGCGGTCAACATCGCGGGTTGGCTGTCGAGCAGCGTGAGTGACTCGATCCCTGACATGGCGATGGCGCCCGGCGCTCCGGCCAAGGAACGGGCAACCGTCACTCCTTCGCTGACCGCCCGGAACGTCGTACCCGGCCCCATCTCGGCCAGCACCCGGGCCAGCCAGCCGGTGTGCGTCCCGGGTGAAGCGACGCCGCGCTCCACTTGTTCCTGTGCGTCGAAGTGGCTACGGCTGCTCTCCGTGGCGCCCACCGCGTGCACGATGCCGAGTTGTCCGCTGGTCCACAGCGGCAGTAGCGCAGCCACCGACGGATGCAGGCCGAATGTGCGGTCCAGATTCAGCAGCGAGCCATTCGGAATAGCCATGCTCCCGCGCGCGGCGATGTAGTCCGGGTCCGAGCCGGGAATCACAGTGCCCAACCCGTCGAAGCCGCCGCGGAGAAAGACGTACACAAGTGTCTTACCGTTCCCGGTGGCCGGTGCGGCGAAGGCGTAACGGCTCGTGACCAACTGCGAGCCCAGACAGGCGGTGGCCACCATGCCTGCTCCAGCGAGAAAGCGCCGGCGAGTGAAGCCGTGCCTCCAGAGCGCCTCCTGCTCGGCAAGTCCGGTCTTGACTCGCTCGGCGGCGGCGATGATCAGGCGGCTCTGCGCGGGGCTCGTCATCTCAGCAACAGGTACGGGGAGTCGAGCGCGAGAACGGTCAGGTTCGGCAACATCTGGTCGACCTTGCGTTTGTTGAAGGGCTCGCCGTCGGTCATGCCGGCGGCGGTGAGCAACGCCTGACGGTGATCCGAGCGGAAGATCTGTCTGGTAAGCGCGTTGGTCAGCCGGTCCACCATCTGCCCATGGGTGGCCATCGGTGGTCCAGCCAGTAGCTGATCAAGGGCCGGATAAGTGAGCCCCGCCGGTGCACCGGCCACCAGCGTCCGGTGCACATTCCACCGGCTCACCGTGCCGGTCACCGAATGCCACCTGCTGGCGATGTCGGGATATCCGGTCGGCGCTCGGTAGCTGAAGGGTTGGTTGTCCAGCCACACGCTGATCGCCCGGATCTCCGAGATGGCCGTCTTGTTGGAGCCGACGGGCAGGCCGATTCCCATCGCCCGGATGCTGGCAACGACATCCTCCAGCGGGCGGCGCGCCTTGCGGCCGATCGAGTCTACGAACTCCGCGGAGCCGAATAGGGCCCGTAGCCACGGCACTATCGCCGTACCGTTGGCAAGGTAGACATCGGCCAGAGCGTTCACCAACGAATCGGGTGGATCGTCGGACACGAACCGGATCGCCAGCTTCCGGGACAGCGCCAGCGCGGTGCTCGGGTGCCGAGCGAGGTAGCGAAGGTAGGAGTCTCCGACTGCCAAGCCCCCGCTGGCCGTGGAGTTCGCCGAGGACCAGCCCAGCACCTTCACCGGACCGACGTAATGCCAGTCGGGACGGTAGTAGTACTGGCGCTTCTCGTCGCAGGTACGGCCGGTGAGCACGTACGCGCTGTTGAGCACGTCGGCTTCGGTGAACCCGGCGTCGATGCCGACGGTGTGCAACTCCAGCAGCTCTCGGCCGTAATTCTCGTTCGGCCGATCCAGTCGGGATTTGTCGTTGCCGAGGTACATGAGCATCGCGGCGCTGCGGGCGTCGGCCAGGAGCAGACTCTCGAAGCTGGCCAGCGCATGCTTCCGGATCACGACTCGGTCCTCGAGCGACTTGGCGGTCCACGCCGGAGCCAGCGCGCCGAACACGTTGAGATGGTTGCTCCAGAAGTCGACCATGACCTCGACCAGCTGCCGGTTGCTCCAGATCTGGCGCACCAGAGTCGCTTCCACCGTCTCGGTGAAGGTCAACTGACGTTCGCTGGCAACGGTCAGCGAGGCCAACTTCGCGGCACTGAACGTCAGTGTGGAATAGCGGGTCAGGAAAGCGTTGACAGCGCCATCCGCGATCCGGGTCGGCTGTAGCTGATCTTCCAGCCACGCCGAGCTCCCTCGCCGGATGACGTCTGCGGCCATCTGCGCGGTCGGGCCGAAGGTGGCCCGGCGCAGGAGGTGCAATGCCGGGTCAGGGTCGAGCGGGGAAAGCATGGCCGGGCTGGTGGCGAGCGGCGAAGCGGTCATGTCCTCACTTACCTCGTCGGTTCGGATCGTGGCTCAGTGTAGCGGATCGCTTACGATAAGTGATTGGAATGCCGTGAAGAGTTGAACTATCTCTGGGTCGAATGTGCCGCCGCTAGTGCAGTCCGGAGGTGCTGGCCGTGCGTCGCGCTCCGGTTAAGCTCGGCAGGTCATGGCCCCTTCTGCTACCGGTTTGATTGCTCGGCCCCGGCGTGCGGTCGTGAATCCGGAGGCGGGCCTCTGGGCCATGGAGGAGGCGCTGCACAGACGTGGGTTCTCCTGCGTCGCCGGAGCGGACGAGGCAGGACGCGGCGCGTGTGCGGGACCGCTGGTCACCGCCGCCTGCATCCTCCCCGCGGGTCCGCGGGGCCGGGTTCCGGAACTGGCCGATTCCAAGCTGCTGACCGCGGCCGCCCGGGAACGGGTCTACGCCGAGGTCCTACGGCGGGCTCGCGCTTGGTCCGTCATCATCATCCCGCCCGGGGAGGTGGATGCTCGGGGGCTACACAAGGCCAACGTCGAAGGCCTGCGCCGAGCTTTCGCGCGGTTGCCGATGGACCCGGACTACGCGCTGATCGACGGATTTCCGATTGCCGGACTGGGCGTACCGGCGCTGGCGGTCTGGAAGGGCGACCGTACGGCCGCCTGCGTGGCAGCGGCGTCAGTTCTGGCGAAGGTGACTCGGGACCGGATGATGGTGGATCTGCACCAGGTGTATCCGGGCTACGACTTCGCCACCCACAAGGGGTACATCACCCCCGGACACACCGGTGCGCTCGACCTTCGCGGACCGTGCCCCGAGCACCGGCGCGGGTTCATCACCGTGTCGAGTCGGTTACCGGCAGACTCCGGCCATGACATGGTGGACGCGTTGAGTGTGCCGGCCGCCGATGCGACGCACGACGACGCCGAGGCAGGTGACTGGAATGAGTTCTGAGGATCTCGAGAAGTACGAGACCGAGATGGAACTGCAGCTCTACCGCGAGTACAAGGACATCGTCCGCCAGTTCACCTACGTCGTGGAGACCGAACGGCGCTTCTATCTGGCCAACTCCGTGGACCTGCAGGTACGAAATGCCGACGGCGAGGTCTTCTTCGAGGTCCAGATGTCCGACGCCTGGGTGTGGGACATGTACCGTCCGGCTCGCTTCGTAAAGAACGTTCGGGTGGTCACCTTCAAGGACGTCAACGTCGAAGAGCTCGACAAGCCCGACCTGCACCTGCCCGATGAGCCCGGCCTGAGCTAGGAGCGCACGGTCGGTCCTGCTTCCTGAGCGAGAGAGCCCGCAGATGGACACCGAAGACTCAGCCAGCGACTCTTCGAGGCAGCGCTCGGCGCGATCGACATGTGGTCGGTCTACGTCGGCGAGAAGCTCGGCCTCTACGCCGCTCTTGCCCAGCGGGAAACGCTGACCGGCGCTGAGCTGGCCGCGGCCGCGCAGATCGACCCGCGGTATGCCACCGAGTGCTCGAGCAGCAAGCGGTCACGGGTCTGCTCGAGGTGGACGATTCCGACCTGCCCGGCGTTCAACGTCGATACGAGCTGCCCCCAAGCCATGCGGAGGTGCTGACCGACCCCGACAGCTTGAACTATTTGGCGCCCTTCATGCGGTTGATGACCGCCGCAGGGATGCAACTCCCGACGCTGCTCGAGGCCTACCGCACGGGCGGTGGTGTGGGCTGGCGCCAGTACGGCC
>JACCQS010000201.1 GCA_013814015.1 Geodermatophilaceae bacterium
GAAGCAGCCTGGGGGACCTCGCAGCGCGGCTGAACCAGAGCCGGACTGCCGCTAAACCCCCCCCCGCATGTGGTTGCCGACGGGAGCCATCCGTTATCGTGTTGTGACAACGCCGGGGTGGGGAAGCCCCAGGGAGTTCTGATCGAGCAATCCTGATTGCATCTGCGCAGTCACCACTAGCTGCTCAGGTCGCCGCTGGTACGTGCGGTGTTCCCCTGCTCGGAACGCTAGGACCAGAAGGTTTGCCAAGAATTTTGATGCGCCGTTCAGTAAAGATCGCCTTGTTCACCCTCGTCATCGCCGGACTGCTCGGCGGCTCGCTCGCCTGGGCGGGTCTGTCCAAGACCGTGACAGTCTCCGTCGACGGCGAGGAGCGTGAGGTATCCACCCTCGCTTCGACCGTCGAGGGAGTTCTCGACAGTGCCGACCTAGAGGTCGGCGGACACGATGTACTCGTTCCGGCTCTCGGTGCCGAAGTAGCCGATGGATCCAACATCGCACTGCAACGCGGTCGCCTGCTGAACTTGACTGTCGACGGTGTCACTAGCGAGGTCTACACGACCGCCCGCTCGGTGGACGAGGCCCTCGACCAGCTCGGTTACCGGCAGGCACAACTCGAGGTGTCGGCCTCCCGGAGTGAGCGTGTTCCGGTTGACGGCATGGACCTCACGATCAACACGCCGCGCGAAATCACCCTGATCATCGACGGGCAGACCCGCCAGGTGGTCACCACGGCCGCCGACGTCGCGGGCTTTTTCGACGAACAAGACCTTGCAGTAGGGGCCAACGACTGGACTTCGCTGTATCGCACCCAGCCGCTGGCCGACCGGATGCGTCTGCAGGTCATCCGGGTCAGCTTCAGCGACGTCAGCGTCACCGAGCCGCTGCCCTTTCCGGTAAGCGAAACCCCGGACGACACGCTGTTTGAGGGAGAGCGCGAGGTGGACACCCCAGGTGTCCTGGGACAGCGCTTCGTCAACTACCGCATCACTGCCCACGACGGGGTCGAGGTGGTCCGCCACGCGGTCGCCATCCAGACCCTTGCCGTGCCGGTCGGCGAAGTCGCCCGGGTCGGCACCAAGCCCCGCCCGGCAACCGGTGGCGGCGGCAACACCGGTGGCGGCGGCAACAGCGGTGGTGGCGGCAACAGCGGTGGTGGCGGCAACAGCGGTGGTGGCGGCAACACCGGGGCCACCCCACCACCTTCGGACGGCTCGCTGAACTGGGACGCCCTTGCCCAATGCGAGTCCGGCGGTAACTGGGCGATCAACACCGGCAACGGCTACTACGGCGGCCTGCAGTACGACCAGCAGACCTGGCTGGCCAACGGTGGCGGCGCCTACGCGCCACTGCCGCACCAGGCAACTCGCGAGCAGCAGATCGCGGTCGGTGAGGCCACCTACGCCGAGCGGGGCGACTCGCCGTGGCCGTCCTGCGGGTATCACCTCTACGACTAGGCCTGCACTGGAACTAGGTCTGCACTGTGGTGACCGGTCGTCAGGGCGGTCCGGTCCTGCGTACGGTCCCTGGCATGGGCGGGTTCCTAGGACCAGCAGCGATCCGAGAGATCGCCGCTGCCCTCGATCTGCGGCCCACGAAAGCGCTGGGTCAAAACTTTTTGCACGACCCCAATACGATCCGCAAGATCGTGCGGATCGCCGCGGTGGGCTCGGATGACGTCGTGCTCGAGGTCGGGCCCGGCCTGGGTTCACTGACTCTGGGACTGCTCGACCTGGGAGCGCATGTCATTGCTGTCGAGGTGGATGCCCGCCTCGCGCAGGCGTTGCCAGAGACGGTGGCAAGCTGGGCACCGGATGCCAAGCACCGACTGCTGGTGCTCACCGCGGATGCGCTGCAACTGACGTCCTTGCCCGAGGCGCCGACGGCCTTGGTGGCAAACCTGCCCTACAACATCTCCGTCCCGGTGCTACTCACGTTGCTGGAGCGCTTTCCGACCGTGGAGCACGGCCTGATCCTGGTTCAAGCCGAGGTGGCCGAGCGGCTGGCCGCGCAACCGGGCAGCCCGGCCTACGGGGTGCCGTCGGTCAAGGCTGCCTGGTACGCCGAGGTGCGCCGAGCCGGACCGATCAGCCGGCAGGTGTTCTGGCCGGTGCCCAGAGTCGATTCCGGGCTGGTCTCCTTTCGCCGCCGGCCCAGCCCCGAGTCAGCCCCGCGAGAGCAGGTCTTCGCCGTCATCGACGCAGCCTTCGCTAGCCGCCGCAAGGGGCTGCGCGCAGCCCTGTCCGGCTGGGCCGGCAGCGCAGGCGCCGCCGAGGCGATCTTGCGTGCCGCGGATATCGATCCGCTGACCCGCGGCGAGCAACTCGGGGTCGAGGATTTCACCCGTATCGCTTCGCTGCGCACGCCGTGATGACCTCGATCGCGGTCCGCGCGCCGGCCAAGATCAACCTCTTCCTGGCCGTGGACGCGCCGGGTGCGGACGGTTACCACAACCTCACTACGGTCTTCCTGGCTCTGAGCGTGTTCGACACGGTGACCGTCTCCAGCGTCGAGGCCGGAGCCGGGCTGAGGCTGACGGTCACTGGCACGGACACCGCTGCGGTTCCGGTCGACTCCACCAACCTGGCCTGGCGGGCGGCCGTCCTGTTGGCGCAGCGCACGGGCATCGATGCCGACGCCTCGATCACGATCGACAAACAGATTCCGGTGGCGGCGGGGCTGGCCGGTGGCAGCGCCGACGCCGCAGCCACTCTTGTCGCGCTGGACGGTTTGTGGGGAACGGCCCTGGACCGGGACCAGCTGGGCGAATTGGCAGCCGAGCTCGGCAGCGACGTACCGTTCGCCCTGCACGGCGGTGTCGCCTTCGGCGCCGGCCGGGGTGATCGGCTCAGCTCCGTACTCACTCGCGGGCGTACCGACTGGGTACTCGGAATCGCACGTACCGGACTATCCACCCCCACCGTGTACGCCGAATTGGACCGGCTACGCGCCCAGCGGCACGTGCCGGGTGCCGCAGATCCAGCCGGCGTGCTGACCGCGCTTCGCCAGGACGACGCCGAACTGCTCGGTCGAGGTCTTGCCAACGACCTGGCAGTGGCTGCCCTCTCGTTGCGGCCGGACCTGCGCCGAGCCGTGCGCGCCGGTGCGGAGGCCGGCGCCCTCGGCCAAATGATCAGCGGCTCCGGACCGACGGTGGCCTATCTGGCCCGAGACCCCGAACATGCGATCACCGTGGCCGCCCGGCTCTCGGCCGAGGGGCTGTTCGCCGGCGTCCGAGTCGCCAGCGGTCCGGCGCCAGGACCTCGGCTACCCCGTTCCGCGCGCTGACCTCGCACTCTGCAGCCCGATCGGATGCTGCCCCCAGCCACGGCGGGCGGTTTTCCACAGCAGACCGGTCGCCTCATCCTCGGCCGCCACTGCTCGCCTAGCCTCGGCGGAGTCGCAAGAAGCGCCGGTGACCAACGAGCGCAGTGCTAGGAGGTCGGTTGATGGCCGGGCCTGACTTCGATCCGGAGGACACCCGAGCCGAGCCGATGCGAATCCGGGAACAGGCGCAGGGATTCGCCCGGGTCAGCGGCCAACTGACCGGTCAGCAGGACTCGCTGTCTTTCGTGCTGCGGTCGCTGGCCTCGTCCTTCTCCGAGGTGCTCCACCCACTGATCCGCGATCAAATCGGTTCCCAGTTCTACACGTTGCAGGAGGTCGTCGGGGCGATGCTCTACGCCGAGCAGGTCACGCTCGGCTGGGCCGAGGACGTAGTCGTGTTCAAGCGGCAGCGCGAGGCACTCGTGCAGCGCTGGGAAACCGCGCGCGCCAACGGATTCTGGATCACTCGCGTTCCCGGTTACGACAACGTCGAGCCGGAGATGCGCGACACCTTGTACGACGACGCCAGGTGGCGGGTCTGGGCGGAGCTGAGCGCGGAAGCCGAGGTGGCCTACGCCGCGCTCAGTGTCGCCGCCGAGGACCGCGGCCGGCAGTTCGGCGAGGGACCGACCGTGTCAAGCGTGCTGGCGGTGATGGCTTCCGGCGGCGCGGGAGACCCGCGACTGCCGATTCTCTACCCGTACCTCCCGGTCACCGGGCCGCGCTATGGACTGCCCCGGGAGTACTGGGGGAGAACTCCCGAGCAGGTCGTGCGAGCGGCGCAGGACGATCCCGAGCTCGCCGCATTGCTGGTTGCTCGTCGACCGGAACTCGACTCAGCGGACCCCTTCGAGGCCGGGCTGGCCTTGGCCGCCATGATGTTGCGAGGGGACCAGTCCGGCGCCGCCTATGGAGCAGCCAGTGCGCAACGGGTGGCTGGGGTGGCCCATATCTTAGCTGGCATCCCGGCCGAGGAGCTGGCGATGCTGGCCGCGTTGTTCCCCACGGTCGTGGGCAATCTGAACGGGATGCCCTTCGAGCACCGGATCTCGGCCAACCGGGTCCGGGTCGCCGATGCACTTCACCAGGCCAGAGCGCAGCGTCCCCAGGCTGCCGCGGAGGTGGCCGAGGCTGCTGAGCGGGTCCCCGAAGTCCCGGGGTACGACGGCGGCTACCAGAACCAAGCCGATGCCGCTCAACAGCGGTTGGACGATCTCGATGCGAGGATCGAGCAGTACGAGCTGCTGCTCAACGAGCCCACCATCGACTACGGCAAACCCGAGGGTCCGCCGTATCCCGACTATCGGGGTCGAAAGGTCCTGTACTTCGATCCGACTGGCGACGGATCGTGGGCGGAGTTGGTCGGCACCATCGATACCGGGACCGATGCCGTCGGAGTGCTGGTTTCAGGAGTGGGCACGGACGCTGCGGATATGTGGAACAAGTCCAACGAGGCCACGACCTTCGTCGAGCAGGCGGCCCGCGAAGGCGAGCAACTCGCGATGATCGTCTGGGCTGGCGGCGATTTCCCCGACGGCGTCTTTCACGCAGTCACCGACGACTATGCCGAGGAACTGGTCGAACCGTTGGTCGACTTCAGTCATGCGATTCAGCAGGAGATCGACGATCAAGAGTCCGGCGTGGAGGTCCCGGTCACGGTGATCGGGCACTCCTACGGTGGCCTGGCCGTGGCCCTGTCCGGGAGGTCAGGGCTGTCCGCTGACAACCTGCTGTTTGTCAACTCGCCGGGAATCGGCGGTGGTGTCGGCCCGATGGGTAGAGAACTTCCAGCTGGGTTGGCCGAGTATCAGGCCTTCGCCATGAGCGCCCCTTGGGACCCAGTCCCCTATGGCGGTTCGATTCTTCACGGACTTCCGGCGACAGCCATCGATTCGGTGGTCGTGCTGGACACCGGGAACTACGCCGACGGCAGGGAGATCAACGGCCTTTCGGGGCACAGCGGCGTGTTCGGGGTGGGGTCTACGGCATGGGAGAACATGTTGGCCGTGCTGATCGGGAGGCCGGTCCTGGTGGATTGAGGGCAGAATCCCGGACACCGCGTCCGCTGGTGGGCGGGTCAGGCCTTCTCGTCCGCGGACAGCCGGGGCCTGCTCTCCAGATGTGAGAGTCCGTTCCAGGCGAGGTTGACCAGATGCGCGGCGACCTCCTGTTTCTTGGGCTTGCGGACCTCCAGCCACCATTGGCCGGTGAGGGCGACCATCCCCACCAACGCTTGGCTGTAGAGGCCGGCCAGCTTTGTCTCGAAGCCACGGGAAGTGAATTGGCCCTCCAGGATGTACTCCACCTGGCTGGCGATCTCGGAGATCAACGAGGAGAAGGTGCCCGTGGTGCTGGCCACCGGTGAATCGCGGATCAGGATCCGAAATCCGTCGGTCTCGTCCTCGATGTAGTCGAGCAGCACGAAGGCGGCCTGTTCGAGCAATTCCCGAGGGTTCTCGCCCTGCAGTGCGGAGGTGAAGTTACCGAGCAGGCGCTGTATCTCCCGGTCGACGACGACGGCGTAGAGACCCTCCTTGCCGCCGAAGTGCTCGTACACGACAGGCTTGCTGACCTTGGCCCGGGCGGCGATCTCCTCGATGGAGGTCGCTTCGAAGCCGCGCTCGGCGAACAGCGCGCGACCCACGTCGAGCAGTTGCTGGCGTCGCTGAGCCGCGGTCATCCGTACCCGCCCCGTTTGACTAGTCACAACTGCCGCGCCTCGTTCATCGCCCGGTCCGCTCCTCGCTCGTTCCTCGCTGCGATGCTCCCCGCGCGCTCGGCTCACGGGTTGAACAGTGCCACTCGCTTGGCGGCCAGCCGGACCGGGTCCGGCCAACGCACGTCGCGAACCCAGCCGAACCGCTCGAACAGCCAGATCAGCCGCGCCGAGGAGTCGATCTGACCTGGCAGTACGCCGTGCCTGGCACAGGTCGGGTCGGCATGGTGCAGGTTGTGCCAGGACTCACCCATCGACAGGATCGCCAGCGGCCACACGTTCGCCGACTTGTCGCGAGCCGCGAACGGTCGGGCGCCCACGGTGTGACAGATGGAGTTGATCGACCAGGTCACGTGGTGCAACACCGCGACCCGGACCAGCCCTCCCCAGAAGAAGCCGGACGCCGCACCCGCCCAAGACATCGTGATCAGTCCGCCCAACAGGGCGGGCAGAGCCAGACCGAGGAAGGCCCAGAGGATGAACCACGCGCCGGTACGACGAACGACGGAGTCCTTGAGCAGGTCCGGCGCGTAGCGAGCGGGATTGGTCTGGTTGCGGTCGAACAGCCAGCCGATGTGGGCGTGGAAGAGCCCTTTGGTCAGGGCAGGAAGGGTCGAGCCGTAGCGCCAAGGAGAGTGCGGGTCACCCTCCCGGTCGCTGAAGGCGTGATGGCGTCGATGGTCGGCCACCCATTGGGTGACCGGTCCCTGGATCGCCATCGAGCCGGCGACCACCAGTGCCGCCCGCAGCGGGGCCACAGCCTTGAACGAACCATGGGTGAAATGCCGGTGGAAGCCGACGGTGATCCCGTGCCCGGTGATTGCGAACATCCCGACCAGCAGCGCGACATCGAGCCAGCCCAGGCCCCAGCCCCACATGAGCGGTACAGCGGCGAACAGGGCAAGAAACGGCACGATCACGAAGACGTACAGCACGGCCTGTTCCCAGAACCCTTTGCTCTTGCTGTAGATCGGGGTGCCGCGTTCCTCGATCTCGGCGGAAGGTCTTGGAGCGGGCGCTGTGATGGTCATCTACCTACGGTAGCGTAACTTACGCGACCGTAGGTACGGCTGCTCGGGCAGCAGCTCCGTCCTGCCTGGCTAGACTCGTCCTGCCCAGTTGATGGGGGATGGGGTAATCGGCAGCCCGCCGGCCTTTGGAGCCGTGCAGTCTCGGTTCGAGTCCGAGTCCCCCAGCCACTCGCCGGCTCAGCTGGCAGGACAGCGACATCGATCGAGGGGATCGCGAGTGAGTTCGTCGGGCCTGTCCGCGGTCGTGGTCCTGGCCGCGGGGGTCGGTAGCAGGATGGCATCGTCGACCCCGAAAGTGCTGCACGAGATCGGTGGGCGCAGCCTGCTCGGCCACGTACTCGCTGCCGCGGCACCGCTGCAAGCCGCGCAACACCTCGTCGTCGTCGGAGCCGGCAGACAGTCGGTCGTCGAGCATCTGGCCACCATCGCTCCGGACGCCGAGACGGTTGTGCAGGCCGAGCAGCTCGGATCGGGTCATGCAACCCGGCTGGCTCTGCAGCGGGTAGCTGGGCCGGGACCGGTGCTGATCCTCAACGGGGACGTGCCGCTGCTCACTCCGGACACCCTGTCCCAGCTGGTGGGCACCCATAGTTCGAGCCAAGCGATGCTGACCGTGCTCACCGCCCGGGTCAAGGATGCCCATGGCCTGGGTCGGATCATCCGTGACAGCGGCGGCGCTCTCGTAGGGATCGTCGAAGACAGCGACGCGGATCCCGACCAGTTGGCCATCGACGAGGTCAACGCAGGTGCCTATGTCGCCGATGGGCCGGCGCTGGCTTCGGCACTGGACCGGCTGGGTACGAGCAACGCGCAGGGCGAGCTGTACCTGACTGACGCCGTGGGGCTGTTCGTCTCCGACGGCAGAACTGTTTCCGCCTACATCGCGCAGGACCCTGAGGATGTCTTCGGCTGCAACGACCGGATCGAGCTCGCCGCCCGCGGCCGCACGCTCAACGACCGGGTGCTCCGCCGGCACATGGCCGCCGGCGTCACGATCGTTGATCCGGCGACCACCTGGATCGACGTCGACGTGCGGGTGGGCCGGGACGCAACTCTGCTGCCCGGAACCCAGCTGCACGGTTCCACCTCGGTCGCGGAATCCGCGGTCCTCGGACCGGACACCACGTTGACCGACTGCGTTGTAGGAGCCGGCGCCTCGGTGGTTCGTACCCACGGCAGCGGAGCCGAGATCGGCCCCGGAGCCAGCGTCGGCCCATTCACCTACCTCCGGCCTGGTACCCGCTTGGGTACGGCGACCAAGGCCGGTGCCTTCGTCGAGATCAAGAACGCCGAGGTCGGGGAGGGCAGCAAGGTTCCTCACCTGTCCTACGTGGGTGATGCCACTATCGGCGAACACACCAACATCGGGGCGGCCACCGTGTTCGTCAACTACGACGGAGTCGCCAAGCACCACACGAGGATCGGAAACCATGCCCGCACCGGAGCCGACAACATGTTCATCGCTCCGGTCACAGTCGGCGACGGGGCCTACACAGCGGCCGGTTCGGTGATCACGGAGGACGTGCCGCCGGGTGCGATGGGGGTTTCGCGAGCCCCGCAGCGCAACATCGCGGGCTGGGTGCGCCTGCGGCGACCCGGTACGCCGGCCGCCGAGGCGGCCCGAGCCGTCGAGGAATTCTCGCGCGAACCATCCGGAGGCGACCAGACCAATTCTGCACCGAGCGGCCAGGAGCAGGCATGAACGTGATGCGCCAGCAGACTCACAAGAGCCTGATGTTGTTGTCCGGCAGGGCTTATCCCGAGCTTGCCATCGACATCGCCGAACGTCTGGGCGTCACGCCGACGCCGGTCACCAGCTATGAGTTCGCCAACGGTGAGCTCTACGTCCGCTTCGATGACTCCGTGCGCGGCAGCGACGCGTTCATCATCCAGAGCCACACCGCTCCGATCAACACGTGGTTGATGGAGCAACTGATCATGGTCGACGCCGCCAAGCGCGCGTCGGCCAAGCGGATCACGGTTGTCGCGCCGTTTTTCCCGTATGCCCGTCAGGACAAGAAGCACCGCGGTCGGGAACCGATCTCCGCTCGGTTGGTCGCCGACATGTTCCGCGCTGCCGGCGCGGATCGGCTCATGGTTGTCGACCTGCACACCGCACAGATCCAGGGTTTCTTCGACGGACCAGTGGACCACCTGTTCGCCCTGTCCCTGCTCGTCGAGCATGTCCGCAACCGGTGGCAGGGCAAGGACATCACCGTTGTGTCGCCGGACTCGGGGCGGGTGCGCGTTGCCGAGCGCTGGACCGAGCGTCTCGGCGGAGTGCCGCTGGCCTTCATCCACAAGACCCGGGACATCACCCGGCCCAACGACGTAGTGGCCAACCGGGTGGTGGGTGACGTGGCCGGCCGGCACTGCGTCGTGGTCGACGACATGATCGACACGGGAGGGACCATCACCAAGGCCGCGGATGCGCTCTTCGAGGCAGGTGCCGAAGAGGTGACCGTCGCGGTGACGCATGGAGTGCTGTCGGGCCCTGCCGTCGATCGGCTGAAGAACAGCCGGGTCAGCGAGGTCGT
>JACCQS010000221.1 GCA_013814015.1 Geodermatophilaceae bacterium
CGCGGCCGGGGTGCCTCCTCGAGCCGCTGCGCGTACTGATCGACCCAGCCCTCGACCTGCCCGGCCCGGCCGAGGCGGATCAGGGCGTCGGCAGCCATCGGGCCGTGATTGCTCAGCCAGCCCTCGATCTCTGGGCCCGTGTGGTGCAGGCGCGCGTAGGTCTCGTCCAGCACCTCGTTGTCCGTCATGTGAACCATCAGACAACTTCAAGTCGACTAGAGGTCAACCGCAATTCGCGCCGACCGCCTCGCCGTACTCCTGCACTCCACGTTCGTCTGCGATCCGTTGCCGACCAAGGTACGAGGGAGCGCGCTCGGGTCCGCCCGGTGACGGCCCGGACCTGTTCGCCGAGCAATAGCACCGACCAGCCCAGGTCAGTACGGGCTGGGCGAGTTGGAGCTGGGAGATCTTCGCGATGCCGCCCTCGGCCAGACCGCGGCACCAAGCGGAGAAGCCGGCGAACATGCTGATCGCGCTGACGTAGAACAGACCGATCCGGGCGCCGCCTCGGTGATCTTGACCTTTTTGTCGGTTGGAGAGCCGTCTTTGCCCGCTGAACCGACAACAACGTCAAGATCACGGTCGGCTGACGTGGAAGAGTTGGCCTAGTCGCGCAGGCGGTCCCAGAGCCCGCGAATCCTGTCGCTCACCCTCGACAACCGCCCAGGGTCGGCAGCGGGCGGCGGTTCGGCGGCGAGTTGCGCGGCGCGTTCGTGCAAGCGCGCTCGGACGTCGTCCGGGGTGTACGCGCGCCGCGCCCGCTCGTCGCGAGCTATGACCACGCCTGTCGCGGCCACGCCGGCGATGCCGGCCACGCCGATCCATTTCCATAGCCGCACCTCGCCTACGGTAGTGCCGTGTCGAGGAGCGTCGCCGGTTGCTCGCAGCGGAGCGAACCTCTCGTGGCCCGGCGCTAGGCCGCCCGTGGAAGACACTCCAAGTACCAGCCAACTCAGCCTGGACCGGGCGGTCGAGCTGACCCGTACCGGTGACGTGTGGCTTTTTCGCGGATCCACGGTTGCCGACCGGGCGATCCAGACCTTCACCAACGCGCCGGTCAATCACGTCGGGATGGCCGTCGTGCTCGACGACCTGCCGCCGCTGCTGTGGCACGCCGAACTCGGCAAGTCCCTGCCCGACGTGTGGACCGGCAAGCACCAGCGCGGCGTACAGCTGCACGACCTGCAGGCCGCCGTGTCGACGTGGAGCCGCAAGTACCGCGCGCGGGCCTGGATGCGCCAGCTCAATCCGGAGGTGAGCCGCGAGATGGAGGACTCGGTCCTGCGGACAATTTCCCGGCTGGACGGTCGGCCGTTTCCCACCACCCCGGGCGTCATCCGGGGCTGGATAGCCGGCCGGTTCAGCCATCGCGTCAAGGCGGAGACGATCTATTGCGCCGAGCTGGTCGCAGCCACCTACACCGCCATGGGCCTGCTGGAGACGTCGAGGACCCAGAACTGGTACGACCCCGGCCGGTTCTGGAGCGGGGACAACCTCGGCCTGGAGAAGGGCGCCTCCCTCGGTCGCGAGATCAGCGTGGCCGTACCAGCCCTGGCATCACCAGCGCCCGGCACGGGCAGCTGACAGCGTCGAGCGCATCGCCCGTGCCGGTGCCGTAAGTCAGGCCCCGCCGGACGCCGGAGCCGACACGCCGGCCTCCGCGGAGTCCTCCTCAGCGGCCGGCGCGGGCCGTCCGGCCGAGCGCAGGGTGACTACGGCGAGAACCGCACCAACCAGAGCGATCCCCGCCGCGACCAGAAAGGCAGCGGAGAACCCGTCGGTGAGGGCGCCCAGATCCCCCAGCCGATCGCCGCCCTGGCTGGCCGCGACGGCGGCAACCGCAGCCAAGCCGAGGGCGGATCCGATCTGGTAGCTGGTGTTCACGATCCCGGATGCCAGTCCGCCGTCCTCGGGAGCAGCGGCCGACAGCGCCAGCCCGAGGGAGGGGATGAAGGCCATCGCCATACCCGCGGCGGTGAGCAGGCTGGCCGGTAACACGTCAGCCACGAAGCTGCCCTCGGATCGGATGAAGGACAACCAGAGCAGACCACCGGCCAGCGTGGCCAGCCCCGCGACGGTCATCGCCTTGGGACCGAATGCCGCGATCAACCGCGGAGCTATGGCGATCATGCCGATCATGATCGTCACGGTGAGCGGTAACAGCGCCGCGCCACTGGCGAACGCGCCGAGGCCGAGGACCTGCTGCAGGTAGAGGTTGAGGAAGAAGAACATCGGGATCCACGCCGCGCCCAGGAGCAGCTGCGCGGTGTTGGCAGCAGCCAGGTTTGGAGCACGGAAGATGCTCAGCCGCATGAGTGGATCGCGCCGCTGTGCCTGCAGGACGACGAATACCGCAAGCAACAGCAGACCGACAGCGCCCGCGGCCAGCGTCGATGCCGACCAGCCGCTGTCCGGTGCTCGTACGACTGCAAAGACGACGGCACCGAGACCGAGGGTGACGGTGAGCGCTCCGGCGACGTCGAGATTTCCGCGCCGCGAGGCACCGGCCGGCATCACCTTGGGAGTCACCATGAGCACCGCGATCACCAGCGGCAGATTGATGAAGAAGACCCATGGCCAACTCAGGTACTCGGTGATCACGCCGCCGAGGAACACCCCAGCCGTGCCACCGGCCGGAGCCGCGGCTCCATAGAGGGCCAACGCTTTGGTCATCTCTCGTGGGTCGTGTCCGAAGATGGTGATCAACAGCGTCAACGCAGCCGGCGCGATCAGTGCCGCCCCGGCACCCTGCACGGCGCGACCGGTGAGCTCGACCGCGACATTTCCGGCCAGGCCGGCGAGCAGCGAGCCGGCGCCGAGCACGGTCCACCCGGTCGCGAACATCCGGCGGGCGCCGAACAAGTCGGACAGCCGACCGCCGAGCAGAAGCAGACCGCCGAAGGCTACGACGTAGGCGTTGAACACCCAGGACAGGTCCTGCGCGGCGAAACCGAGGTCTCGCTGCATCTCGGGAAGGGCGACGCCGATGATGGAGGTGTCCATGATGACCATGAACTGGGCAGCGGCGATGACCGCCAGGGCTATCCGCCGCTTACGCACGGCCATTGTCTGTCCGGACATCGAGGGAGACTCCTTACCGGTAGGGGGTATATGAGTTCTATGGCCCACCTAACTCCCCGGTCGCAGTGTGGTCAAGTACCCCTAGAGGGTATGTCAGCAAACCTGCGTCGGCAGTCCGGAAACCGGTGCAACGTCGATTGCCGGGCGGCTACCAGGTCACCGGCAGGGATTGCACGCCGTACACCACCGACAGCTCGCGGAACTCGATGTCCTCCGGGGGTACGGCCAGGCGCAGGGTCGGGAAGCGCCGGACGAGTGCGGGGTACGCGGCCCGCAGTTCCATCCGGGCCAGTTCGGCGCCGATGCAGCGGTGGATGCCGTACCCGAATGCGAAGTGCGACCCCGGAGTTCGGGTCGGCTCGAAGTGATCCATCCTGGCGCCGAGCGCGGCGTCCCGGTCGGCCGAGGACAGCGAGGC
>JACCQS010000234.1 GCA_013814015.1 Geodermatophilaceae bacterium
CCGCAAGCACCGTCCGCGAGCGCTGGCGTCAACGACTTCCTTGCCCTCGCCGCCGCTGCCGCTGATGAATGTCGAGCTACCGGCCAGCCCACGCCGCAATTGCTTGCAGCCGCGGAGCGGAACATGCCAGCCATGGTGATGCAGAAGTTTCACAACCTTCGCACTGGTCAACTCCCACACCGCTTCTACGACTTCGCGGGAACGCGCGGTTCGAGAATCCGCACCGGTACGCGCTGCTGCTGCAGCCTCTCCACCGCCAGACTCGCTCGTTCAGGGTTGGTCGGGTGATCGAAGCCGAGACGCCAGGACAGGTAGGCTGGGGAGTACGCGATATCGACTGTTAGCACAGCTCGCTCGACGGTCGCGTCGTCGCTGATCAGACGTCCTGCGAGCCAGCGAGCGCATAGATAACGGCGTCGTCCCTGGTCGCCGCAATGCCGTGTCTGGCTAACACGGCCAAGAGGTCCTGTTCCCTGTCCAGCGGAATCTTCAAGTAGTCGCCGCTGAAGACCGTCGTCACAATCTCAGCTCCGGTGGCACTGACCAGGTCGTCGAAGATGGACATGTCCTCGAATGCTCTCAACGCGTAAGCGGTAGGCATTTCGGGCCAGTCGCCGTCCTCCGCGGCTGGTTCCTCCTGCCAGTGCCAGAGCGCGTCATCAGTCTCGTCCTCGTGCTGATCCTCGAAATCGAACGGCAGGCTGACATATCGAAGCTTCGGAATCAGGGCGCGCACGTCGCCCAGAGTTGTCGCGGACTGGATCGTCTGGATCTCTGCCGCGCGTCCTCGACCCTCTGTCTCCTCGATGAGGCAAAACGACTCGTGCATGTTCCACACCCCGTACAGAACGCATTCGGGGTTCCCTGGCGCGGAGCGTGCGTCTTCAGACATTGCTGTCCACCACCTACTCTTCCTCGGTCGGCGCGAGGGTAGAGGGCGAACCGCCCCAAACCCGTACCGCGTGCGCAATCGTAGAGATTGGGTACGACTGAACCGTCCCGGGTTTGATGCCGCTTCCTTTCTTGCGAAGGATGCAGATCATGCCGAAGAGGTATCCCGCCGAGCTGCGGGAACGTGCGACCCGGATGGCCCTTGATCGAGTCGATGAGCACGGCTCTGCGTGGGCTGTTGCCCAGGCGCTGGGTCCGAGGCTGGGTGTCGGTCCGGAAACGCTGCGTAAGTGGGTGCTCCAGGCCCAGATCGATGCCGGCGCGAGACCGGGTCCGAGTAGCGGTGAGGTGGCCGAGATCAAGCGGCTGCGCGGCGAGGTACGGGACCTGAAGGAGGCCAACGACATCCTCAAGGCCGCCTCGATTTTCTTCGCGAGGGAACTCGACCCTCGCCACCGTTGATCTTCGGGTTCATCGACGAGCAGCGCACCGTCGGGCACGGGGTCGAGTCGATCTGTCAGGTCCTGCGTGAGCAGGGTCTGCAGGTCGCCCCACGCACGTATCGGTCCTGGAAGACCAGCACCGCGCCGGCGCGGGCCTTCGACGACGCCCGGATCATCGACAAGCTCCGCGGGTTAGGCACTGGCGGGCCGAAAGGTGGTCCGCTGCCCGAGGTGCTCTACGGGCGTCGCAAGATGACCGCGTGGCTGGGTCGTAACGGCTTCCCGGGCCTGTCCAAGCACACGGTGGACCGGCTGATGCGCGGCGAGGGCATGCGGGGCCTGGTTCGCGGGCGCAAGGTGCGCACCACGATCGCGGGCAAAGACGGTCAGCGGGCCGGTGATCTGCTCAACCGAGACTTCCGCACCAGCGCCCCGAACCGGGCATGGGTCACCGACTTCACCTACTGCCCGACCTGGTTGGGCTTCACCTATGTCGCGTTCGCGATCGATCTCTACTCCAGGGCGATCGTGGGCTGGTCAGCATCGACGACCAAGGACGTCGCGTTCGTCGAGCAGTGTCTGTCGATGGCGCTGTGGCGACGTGATCACGCCGGCCGCAAGGTGCCCGACGGCATGATCCACCACAGCGATGCGGGTAGTCAGTACACGTCGATCAGGTTCACTGAAACCCTTGCACTGCAGGGCCTGTCAGCCTCGATCGGCACGGTCGGCGACGCATATGACAATGCCGTCGCCGAGTCGTTCATCGGGCTGTTCAAGAACGAAGCCACCGCCACCGGATCACCATTTCGCACCGGCCCGCTCCGCAGCCTGACCGACGTGGAAGCAATCACCACGAACTACATCGACTGGTACAACAACCAGCGCCTACACAGCCTGCTCGACAACGCGACACCAGAGGAATACGAGCAGATCTACTACGCTCAACAAACCGGCTCACCGTCCGGCGACGCCGCCAACAAGAAGACGGCATGAAACCCGGGACGGTTCACGGTCATGCCTGATGCTTCATTGGACCAGCGCGAGAGGCGGAGGCATTTGGAAGGGCGATATGAGGCTGGGGACCCTATCGAGCGCTGACATCTCTGCCACACGCCTGCAGGGCGGTTTGGTTCGCGTTGTTGGCAGTTCCTCCCGAAGCTGGGCCATATGCCGCGTCGCTGGTCAGCGGTCGGGCTGCAGGTCCGTCCGTGGAACAGATGGGCCTCAATGCCCTCCTCAGTAGAAAGCCGGACCCTGGTGTTGGGTGGACGTCAGGTTGGAGAACGGGAAGCTCACCCGCACGGGGTGCTAACGGTGCTTGACTGTACGCACGTTGTGTGTACAGTAGAACCGC